>JBCCEL010000055.1:0-22643 GCA_039030315.1 Pseudomonadota bacterium | reverse complement strand
GTAGGAGCGAATCAGCAGGGGTGCTTCAACCATGCCGAGGAATGCGTTGGCAGAAATCGCAAGCCCGCAGGGGACAGCATGGCTGGTGGCGGGGGCCCGAATCATTATCAGAGGACAATTATGCCCAAAGCGCAGGTGATCCACCAACTCGGCCCGCCGGAAAACATGAACTGGGAGGACTGGCCCGTCCCTGACCCCGGTCCGGGCGAGGTTCGCCTGAGGCACACCGCCGTCGGTGTGAACTTCGCCGACACCTATCACCGCGGCGGCATCTCTCACCCCTGGCCGGTACCACCCTGCCCCGTCGTGATCGGTTTCGAGGGGGTCGGGATCGTCGAGGGGCTCGGCGAGGGCGTCACGCAATTTGCCACTGGAGACCGCGTGGCCTACGGCATACCGCCGCTCGGCTCCTATTCTGAAGTCAGAAACTACCCTACTGACAAGCTGCTGCACCTGCCGCAAGGGCTCGACGACAAGCAGGTTGCCGCGCTGCTCATGAAGGGCATGACGGCCCACTATCTCCTGCACCGCACATACAAGCTCCAGCCCGGCGACACCATTGTGGTCCACGCTGCCGCCGGCGGGATGGGGCTGATCCTGTGCCAGTGGGCGAAAGCGCTCGGCGCGATCACCGTCGGGACGGTGTCGACGGAGGAAAAGGCGGAGGTGGCCCGGGCCGCCGGTTGTCACTATCCCGTAGTGCGGTCCCGCGAGGATTTTGTGGCCAAGGTGCGTGAAGTCACCGACGGAGAGGGTGCCGCCGTGGTCTACGAAGCCATCGGCAAGGATACCCTGCAGCAGAGCCTGGACTGTCTCCGTCTGATGGGGGTCTGCGCGGCCTATGGCCATGTCTCGGGCCCGCCCGATCCCGTCGACATCATCCAGGATCTGGGGCGGCGCGGCTCACTGTTCATCACGCGGCCGGCGATCATGCACTACGTCGCAAAGCGATCGGATCTGGAGTGGACGGCGCGGGATCTCTTCAAGGCAATCGGTGACGGCATCCTCGATGCCAACATCAACTATGAATACCCCCTGGAAGACGCGGTCAGAGCCCATCAGGCGATCGAGAGTGGAACCACCCTCGGGGCCACCGTCCTGATCCCCTGAGGGCCCTCGTCGATGCCCACAAAAGTGTGGTCAAGCCAGTCTGATTGAGCTAGCAATCACCCATTAGGTCGCGGTCCGGGGTGCGCGCCGTCAAACAAACTTGGGGCTGGTTTGATGGACTTGACGACCCTGATCGAGGGGATCGGGCTATTGGGGGTAGCCTTTTACATCGGCTCATATGCCGCTTTGCAGACCGGGTTCATACGCGGACACGGATACACATACGCGATCCTCAACCTGCTGGGCGCATCCTGCGTTCTCGTCAGCCTGATCAATGCGTTCAACCTGTCTTCGCTGCTGATCCAGGGGGCGTGGATCCTGATCTCGATCGTCGGGATCATCCGGATGTACCTGCTCTACCGGCGCCTGCGCTTTACCGACTATGAGCTGAAGATGCTGGCCGCGGCCCTGCCCTCGCTGCCGAAGGAACAGGCACGGGCGTTCCTGGACCTGGGGTTCTGGGTGAACGGCGATGCCGGAACGGTCCTCACCGAGGAGCAGAAACCGATTTCCCACCTGGTCTACCTTGCTGACGGCGAAGCCGCTGTCTGGTCCGCCGGCACACAGGTCGCTGTTTTGAAACCTGAGAGTTTTATCGGCGAAATCACCTACATGACCGGAGCGCCGGCGAACGGCACGGTGAAGCTGACCCAGCCTGCATTCTACTTTGCGGTGGAGGCCGAGAAACTGCGCAAATTCATGAGATCGAACGCGGAGATTGCTGCGGCTTTCGAGATGTCCGTGGCCGGGCAGCTGCGCAACAAGCTGGTGGCACAGAACCAGACCGTGCTGGAGTCGGCCGGCTAAACCTCCTCCTCCTCGACAACCCAGGGCTCTTCCACAGAAGCCTCGTGCCAGGCCTGCCAGGCCGACAGCCCCATTATCTGTTCTGAATAGCTCGCGGCTACATCGCTCTCTGAAAGCGCGTAGACTCGGAAACGGTTGACCACGGGCGCATACATGGCGTCCGCATTGCTGAACGTGCCGAACAGGAACGGCCCACCGGAGGCCTCCAGGCACTCAGCCCAGATCGCCTCGATCCGGGCGACATCCTTCCGGAGCGCCTCCGAGACATCGATTTCACGCACATCGCGCCGCATGTTCATGGGACATTCTGCGCGCAGGGCCCCGAAGCCTCCATGCATTTCGTGCGAGACTGCCCTGGCCTTTGCCCGCTCCGTCACATCGCGCGGCCACAGACCTGCCTCAGGGTGAAGCTCCGCGATGTACTCCATGATGGCAAGAGACTCCCAGATGGTCACCTCACCGTGCTGGAGAACGGGCACCTTCAGGGAGGGTGAAAACTCCCTGAAATGCACGTTGTGATTAGGCTCATCGAAGGGAACCACAGTCTCCTCGAACGGAACGCCGGCAACCGCCATTGCAAGCCATGGCCGGAAGGACCAGGAGGAATAGTTCTTGTTGCCGATGATGAGCCGGTAGCCGCCGCTCATGACTACTCGGTATCAATTGGGGCGCCGGCCTTCTTCCAGGCACCGAACCCGCCCGTCAGGTTCAGTGCAGGAGCCAGTCCCATGTCCTGAGCGGTCTTGGTCGCAAGCAGCGAGCGCATTCCGCCCGCACACATGAAGATGAAGGGGCCATCGCCGGCAAAGACCTCCTTGTGATAGGGGCTGTCCGGATCGATCCAGAACTCCAGCATGCCGCGCGGTGCGTGAAACGCACCGGGTATCTTGCCGTCCCGCTTCAGCTCCCGGATGTCGCGGATATCGACGAGGGTCGCGCCGTCATCGGCCACCATCGACCGCGCGCGCTCGATGTCGACACTTTCAACTTCTTTATCGGCTTGATCGCATAAGGCCTTGTGACCAGTGGATATGTTCTGAGGCATCGTATTCCAGGTGCTCCGTGTTTGACTGGCGGGCGATCGTATTGATCACAGCGCCAAATGCAACCGGGTTCGGCGGCTAGTCGTCATTCTCCTGCCGCCATGTCTCGAACTGCGCGAGCGTGGCGTCGTCCGGAGGATAGAGCCCGGTCACTGCTGCCCCGCCATTTACCTTTTCCTGCACGAACGTCTCGAAACGCTCCTGTTCCATCCCATCACGTGCAACTTCTTCCGCTAACGTCTGAGGTATCACGACAGCCCCGTCCCCGTCACACACCACGATGTCGCCTGGTTCAACCATGACGCCGCCACAGCCGATCACGTCGGAATGACCGACATAATGCAGAGAGCCGATCGAGGGGGGCGCGACTGTACCCGTGCAATAGACATTGAGCCCGGTCTTCAGGATCTCCGCCGCATCCCGCACTGAACCGTCCGAGACGAAGCCATTCACGCCGACTGCCACGAGACGGGCGGCAAGAATGTCCCCGAGCGTGCCCGCAGCGGATACGCCGCGCGCATCAGCCACCATGATCGCCCCCTCTGGCGCCCCGTCTATCGCCTCGCGGAGCGTGCCGGTGCCCGCATAGCTGGCAGGCGTGGACTTGTCCTCCCTGAAGGGCACAAACCGGATGGTGAACGCCGGACCGGCAATGCGCGCGTATCCCGGAGCGAGCGGTGCAGAGCCCTCGATATGGCAGCGGCGGATCCCCCGCTTGAGCAGCTGCATGCTGATCGTCGCCGTGCTGATCCTGCAAAGAGCTTCCCTAACCGCACTATCCATTTTTCTCTCCCTGCCAGATTGGCCTTGTCAGTCAAACCGGGCCTCAGCCACCACGCCGAGTTGACGACGGACGCTGTCCACGTCGCCCAGAACCCAGAGCGCTTCGATCCTCGCGCCTTCCATGGTGAAGAATGCCGCTCCGGCCCATTCAATCTGTTTTCCGGTTGCCGCGACACCGAAGAATTCTGCCTGGTGAATGCCGCGAAAGCGCATGCGGGCCGCAGCCCGTCCCGGTCCCTCGATCAGGTCATCAATGATGCAGACATAGTCCGCAATTGCTGCATGAACCGAGTGCACATATTCGAGGAAGCCGTCCACGCCCTGCCGCTCAGGTCCGAGTGACCCGCGAAAGCGGAAGTCTTCTGCAAGAACTTCCCTCGCAGCCTCTTCGCTCTGCCGGTTCCAGATTTCGGCATAGAAACGGTGAACAAGGTCTGCAGGTGTCACGGTCGGAGCGGCTCCAGCTGTTGCGCCCCGGCGCAGGTGGGCCGGATGGTGCCGACGATAGTCCGGCCCGGCCCGCTGTCAACGGAATTTCAGCTATGCGCGGGCGCGCTGGCCTGAATGGCGGCGGCCGTGTCCTCAAAAACTTCGAAGACCCTGTTTATGCGGGTCAGCCTGAGGACACGCTCCACCGGCCGGGTCACGCTTGAAAGCACAATCGAGCCCTCCGCCCCGACGTGACGCAAACAGCCGACGAGGGCGCCGAGCCCGCTGGAGTCCATGAAGGCCACGTTTCCCAGGTTGATCACGAGTTTGCCGGCCCCTTCCTCAATTGCCGCCAGAACCGAGGAACGGAAATCCTCCGCAACCGCTGCGTCCAGTCGATCCTCCAGCACGTCCAGCACGACGACGCCGGTCCCAAACCTCTGTTTCCTGATATTCATGATCGCGCTCTCAGGCCAGTTCCATCTGCCGCTCAGACGTTGCCGGCTCGGTCCGCCGCCACATCCTGTCGACATATTCGTTCACGGCACGATCACTGGAAAAGGCTCCGCATCGCGCAACCGCCCGAAGTGACATCTGGGCCCATTCAAGTGGTGCTTGAAAGTCGGCTTCAATCCTGGCCTGCTCCTCGCAGTAGGCGTTGAAATCATGGATAATCCGGTAACGATCGCCGGCTTCGAGGAGCGTTCGCTGCAACGGCTCGAACACTTGTTCCTCTTTCGGGCAGACCAGGCCGTCGGAAAGGGCGCGAAGGACCCGCTTCAGGACCGGAGCCCCTTCAAGCATGCGCCACGCATCATAAGCGCCAGCGATGTCGCTTTCCCGCGCCTCATCCATCGTCATGCCAAACGGATACATTACCCCCTCGCCAGCTGCCTCGAAGATCTCAGGATTGCCGCCCCCCCAGCTGCCGAGGACACGCGCGCCGTTCATGGCAAACTTCATGGCGCCGGTGCCACAGGCTTCATGGCCGATCGCGCTCAGCTGCTCCGACACGTCCGCGGCAGGCACCAGTTGTTCGGCCACGCTCACCTTGTAGTCCGGAACGAACACGATCTGCATCAGCTCTGAGACGACCGGGTCGTTGTTGACAAGAGCCGCCAGTCCGTTTGTCAGCTTGATCAGCAACCCCGCCGTCTTGTCTCCCGGCATGGCCTTTCCGGCAAAGATGTAGGTCCGCAAAGCACCCGGCACTTCGCCGTCTTCGGAGAACGCCAGATAGCGGTCGACGATATGCAGCAGCGTGAGGAGCTGTCTGCGATTCTCATGAAATGGCTTGGCGTGGACGTCAAATATGCCTTCCTCTCGAACATCCACGCCGGTGGCACGGTTGAAACGGGCGGAAAGACTGAGTTTGTTCGCATGTCTTACTGCTGACATTCGCTCCAGCACGCCGGTGTCTTCTGAATAGGTTTCCAGCTCAAGGAGCCGGTCAGGATCCGTCAGCCAGCCTTCCCCAACACATTGATCTATCAACACCCGCAAGCGCGGGTTTGCCTGGGCAATCCAGCGTCTCGGCGTCACGCCGTTGGTGATGTTGCAGAACTTTTCCGGCCAAAGCCGCGCAAATCCGGGCGCGATCCTTGCTTCCACGATTTCGGCATGGGCCCGGGAAACCGCGTTCACCTTGTGGCAGCCGATAAAGCAAAGATTGGCGGGGCGGACATGTTCCCGGGCGTCGTCGCGACCACGCCCGACAAGAAGCATACCCGGGAGATCGCGGCCGGCATCGGGCGCTCTTTGCGAGATATAGCTCCCGAAGGTATTCTCGATCCGGCGCAGGATTCCTGCGTGCCGGGGCAATACCTTCTCCACCAGTGAGGCGGGCCAGTCCTCCATCCCGTCCCGGCTGAGCGCATGGCAGGTCGTCGTACAGATGTTGTGAGTGATGCGCCAGGCGCGGTCCCAACCAACGCCGTACTCGTCAATCAGCACCCGGAGCAGCTCAACGACCGCCAGAGCGGTCTGAAACCCGTTAAGGTGGATGGCCTGATGGTCAGCGAGGGTCTCAACGGTCCGGTGTTCCCGGACATGCTGGCGGATAACGTCCTGAATGGCGCAGGAAACGAGGAAATACTGCTGCACAAGCCGAAGCTGCAGGCCTGCGCCATCGGCAAGATGCGGGTACAGAACTTTTGATATCTTCTCGGAAGCAATCCGGTCATCAATCGCCCTGAGGTAGTGCTCGTGACCGGCAATCCGGCGGTTGAATTCCGGCGACGACTGCGCGGTGTAGAGCCGGAGCCGGTTTATCGTTTTGCCGCCATATCCCGATACCAGAATATCGCTCGGCACGCCGATCACCACATCCCAGTCCAGCCAGACCACATTGGAGTTGCCGGCTGGCCCCTCAAGTCTCTTGGTCTGCCCAAATACGGGAACGAGGATCTGCTCCGGCGCCTGCCAGAAGCGCCATGGCGTGCCCTCCAGCGGCCAGCGCTCAGGTTCCTCCTTCTGGAAACCGTTCGAGATGCGCTGGCGGAACAGGCCATACTCGTAGTTTATGCCATAGCCGCAAGCTGGAATTCCCGTGGTCGCCAGGGAATCGAAAAAGCAGGATGACCAGCGGGCCAGCCCCCCATGTCCGAGACAGAGATCGGGTTCCTCCGCCAGGATATCCTCAAGATCAAGGCCCAGTTCGGCGACCGCATGCTCCGCCTGCCCTCTCAATCCGAGGTTCAGAAGATTGTTGTTGAGAAGGCGGCCGGCCATGTACTCCATTGAGACGAGATGCACGACCCGGTGAGCATCCTTGTTGCGCACCTGCTTGGCCTCAAACAACCGGTCTGCAAGTTGGTCCCTGACCGCGAGCGCCAAGGCTTGGAACACGGCCCGCTCATTCGGTTCGCGTGCCCAGCTGCCGCATGAATATTTCAAGTGATGGGTGAGCTGCCGCGCGAGCAGTTTATCTGCGCCCTCGGGAGCTGGCGGTTCCACAGGCAGGCGCATCGTGTTTCGCATATTGCCCTCTAAACTTGCATTATAGATTAATTCATACATAGCGAGCATTTTGTTAACACGACCTTAACGACCGACAGACGCTTCATTAAACGCGTATGTACAGTTTTTTAAATTTATACGTGTATTCCATTCAATACACCCGCGACAGCGGCTAAGAACAAGATTGGATGCGTCAGATGAGCCAAAAATCAGCAGGGGCAGGACTGCTGCCTCGCCCGGCTGCCATGGATGAAAGAAAACTCTGCATTCTGGTTGCCGACGATTCGAAATCCCAGTTGACCACGTTGAGCTTCTTTCTGCGCACACTAGGTCATGACGTGCACTGCGCGTCTGACGGGCATGAAGCACTGTCGATCGCCGACACCGTGGACGTAAACCTGGTCATAAGCGACTGGATGATGCCCCGGATGTCCGGGCTTGATCTTTGCGAAGCCATTCGCGCCCGCGAAGACCGGCCTTATGTCTATTTCATCTTGCTCACATCGAAGGCTGACACGGCGGCAATCTCGGCGGGCTTTGCTTCCGGAGTGGACGACTATCTCTCCAAACCTGTTGTGCACGACGAACTGAAGGCGCGAATAGGTTCAGGCGTCCGCATCCTGGAACTGTACGGACAGCTGCGCGAACAACGCCACGAAGTGGAACTCGCCTACGGTGAACTCAAGACAATGCACGATGCGGTGAACCGGGACCTTCAGGCCGCCGCCAAACTCCAGCAGTCCTTTATCCCTTCAGAAGAATCAACATGCCTTGGCGCATCGATTGCCACGCACTATCGTCCCGCCAACCACATTGGCGGAGACCTCGTGGGCCACTTTCAGGGTGACGACCGCATACTCGTGGCTTACTCCATTGACGTTTCAGGGCACGGCATTTCATCGGCCTTGCTTTGCGTTCAGCTGGCTCAGATGTTTGACCCCAACAACCCGGATCGGAACGTGTGTTTCGAAGATGACAGCAACGGCGCGTGGCGTCTCCGGCGGGTCCACGAGATCGCACAAGAGCTCAACGACAGACATCAAACAGGTGTGGACTGTGATCTCTACTTCACGATGGGCCTTGCCTTTATCGATGTCGTAACGGGCCACGTGGAGATGACCCAGTGCGGACATCCTGCTGCCCTGGTTCAGCGCCGCAACGGTCAGGTGGAATTCATGGGGGATGGAGGCTCGCCGATCGGCCTTGTCCCCTTTGCCAGCTACGAGATTCTCAGCTTCAGTCTTGCACCGGGCGACCGCCTGTTCCTGTACAGCGACGGATTGTCAGAATGCGAGAACGTTGACGGGGAGCAGTTCGACGACACCGGGCTAGAACGCTTTTTCAGGAGCCGAGACGACGAGCGCCCCCTCTTCAGCCTGAAGCATCTGATGGCAGAGCTTGATCGTTTCCGGCAGAATTGCCCGTTCAGCGACGACGTCTCCTCGATGCTCATTGAACTTGCGCCTGAGGACCGGTGCAACCTTCCACTGAAGTGCAAACAAGCCGCGTAAGCGAGCATCCCTGAAAAGGCCGGGCCCTGCTGGTGCGTCAGCAGGGCCCGTTATGCCGGCAGGTTCCTTACAATGGGCAGAACACTGGGGGAGGGCATCAATCCACCATAAATTGCCCGACCGACTATTTCTATTTATAGTTGTTTTCTTAATCCGAAGTTAACGATGGTTGAAGCGGTGCCGCCTACGCAACAAGGAGCGGACGCTTCAGGAGCCTTGAGACGATTGTGACGCCTTGTGCGGTGGTGCAGTTGTCCCCTGCCCCGGCATCTGCGCGTGAGGACAGTTCGCAGATGAACTTGAGCCCGACCTGATTGCCGATTTGCCAGGCAACTCTGCATGGCCTTGCGTCGGGAGAAGATGTCGAGGCAAGACAAACCTCTCTGGGGAGACCAGAACCGGACAAGAGACTCACCCGCACACCCGTTGCAGAACGGTCAAGAAGCCGGCAGGCGCATATGATGGTCCCGTTCGCCTGCCCGATGAACCCCTGCTCACTGCACGGCTGCCGTGGAGCTCGGCGCCGCTCGTTTGCAGTGGCTTCTACAGGTTCAACGTCCATATATCCTCTATACGTTCATTGGATAAAATTTCTCTTTATACGTGCATTATCCCTCATTGAATCTCATGAGGTGCTCGCAATGGTTTCCTGTTTGGTCAAAAAACCGTAAGCTGCCCACATGGTCTCATTTCTGAAGAAGCTTTTCGGGGGGTCGGGCAGCGGCGGTGGCGGAAACGCCGGTCCGATGCGTAGCGAACCGATCGAATACAAGGGCCTCATGCTTCAGGCCGCGCCCGAGCCGGAAGGCGATCAATGGCGCCTGGCGGGATACGTCCTGAAGGGCGACGGCGAAGAACAGATGGAACGAAAGTTCCTGCGGGCGGATCTGTTCTCTTCACAGGATGAAGCAATCGAGTTTGCCATCCGCAAAGGCAAACAGATCATCGACGAACAGGGCGCACGCCTGTTTGCGGACAACGAGAAGACCGGACGGGCATGAACAGTCGGCATACGGACGTAACAGGGATGGTCCGGAGCCTGCTTTGGCTCGTCCTCACTCTCTTCATGCTCGCCTCTCCGGCTGCCGCCATGGGCCGTGGTGAAGTGACGATCGAAACTCAAAAGGGCTCTTTCAGTTTCACCGTCGAAATGACGGAGACACCGGAAGAGAAGTCGCGCGGGCTCATGCATCGAAGATCGATGCCCCGAACCCACGGCATGGTTTTCACCTGGAACCCGGAACAGCACGTCAGCATGTGGATGGCCAACACCATCCTTTCGCTCGACATGGTGTTCATCAAGGCTGACGGTCGCGTGCACCGGGTGCACGAGAACGCCATACCGTTTTCCCGTGACAACATCGAATCCGGCGTTCCCGTCAAATGGGTGCTGGAACTGAACGCCGGAACGGCCGCGGAAATCGGTCTCAAACCGGGCGACAGCGTAAAGATCAACTAGGCGCGTCGAGACTTATTCGTATTTGGCGTCGAACCCGCCACGCGCACCGCAGTAGTACTCACAATCCAGGCTGTCGATCCTGATCGCGCCCTCTTGGGGCTGGAAAAGGATCTTGCACTGCTTGCCGTCAAAGCCCGCCTCCTCGCGCGGTCCGGTCCAGAGGTAGCTGGTTCCGATCTTGCGGGCGCCTTCAAAGTAGATGTTGCAGAGATGGAAACTTGGGCCAGAAACCGTCTCGATGGCACCGGCAAGAGTGTCATCGTCGTGGTGCACGACGCTCAGGCCGCCGGTGTAGTTCTCGGCCACCTCATAGCGCAGAGCACCAGTGAGGTTCAGGCCCTCGCGCCGTGTTGCGGAAAGCTCGCGCAGCCGGCGCAGATAGGAATCCTGCAGACAACTGACGTCTTCCCTGCAACCGCGCCGGTCCGCGAGCCATGCCTTCTGTTTTGCCTTGAGGTCAGACTGCCCGCCCGCCCCGGCGCGCTGCACGGCCTCCTGCCAGGCCCTGTCGAGCTGCCGGTCCAGCCAGGCGAGCGCGAACTGATCGCAGATCGTCTTTTCGTCGGGCGTGCCGGCCTTGTCGCAATCAAAGCTCGGAGCCCTTGGCCCTTGAGCGCCGCCAGGGCTCGGCAACAGAAGAACAGCGGCGATAACCGCTACGGATCTGAGTATATCATGCATGTGGTCGATCCATGCGCGAGCAGTTTTCCCCGTTCATCCACGAGCCGGCCCTCCGACGTTCCCATGCGGCGCCCGACGTGGATGGCATTCGCCGTGGCGCGCACGATACCACAATCAACCAGAACCGGCCTTATGTAGTTGATCTTGAGTTCAACCGTCCCGTAGGGCGTGTTCTTGGGCAGTCTGGTCTGGATGGCGCAGCCGAGCGCACTGTCGAGCAGCGTCGCCGCGTACCCCCCGTGTCCCACGCCGAGGGGATTGTAGTAATCCTTTTTGACCTCGCCTTCGAACATGGCGTAGCCGTCATCGACCTCCACCAGGCGAAAGCCGAGTGTGTGCGCCATGGGTGGCCGGATGCCCTGCTCGATCATCGTCTTCAGAAACTCAAGACCACTCAGGTCCCGGACCTTCGCAAACTCGTTCATGCTGGCTGAAACCTATGTGGTGACAAACTCGATCGTGACGCCAAAGGCCTCGTCCGGCGGGACGGCTATCCCGCGGCCATAGTGTATCCGGGTGATTTCCGCCTGACGCAGACGTTCCTGCACAGGCTCGATCTGTCCGACACGAACCCGGTAGGCCGCGAGGCAGGGTCCGGCCGCCAGATCCGGCGCGAATGAAGCCGGGTAGTGCAAATCCCATTCATCAAGGGAAATTATCGAAACATCACCGCGCGCCGTCTCCGCCGCAACCCCGCCCTTCCAGGATTTCAGCTCCCGGACACCGGTGAAGCCCTTCAGAAAATCCGCGTACCGATGAGGATCATCTGCAAGGAGAATGACATCATCGATGCCGGTCGCCTGATTGCCATGCACCTGATATTCCGGTTTCCAGAAGTGTTCAGGCGCATGTTGCTGGCACGTGAAGAAGGCCGCGCTCGGAATTTCCTGATGGGTGACGAAAGTCAGCGAAAAGCCCACCGTGACCTCATCTCCATCAGGGAGCCTGGCCCGGCGCGAGAATCCGAACGGTTCGTAGATGTCCAGTCCCGCCTTCTCGTATGCCTGTCTGTCCGAACTTGCGTCGGTGGAGTCCAGAACCAGCATGGACAGTCCCTCCCCCGGACCATTCTCTATGTAGTTCCGATTGAAATCGCCGAAGCTGAAGTGACCAGGGTCCGCAGGCGCGATCTTGGCACGGTCACCGATTGCAAGGAGTTCCAGAAAGCACTTGTCGTAAAGTTGGACCAGGGAGTTCGAGGTGCCGAACGGATGGTGCGCGGTGGGCGTCAACGTGAAGCCCATATCGCTGTAGCGCTTCCTGGCCTCGTCCAGATCCCGCACACACAGCACCAGGTGATCGATACCTTTCATCAGCTCTTTGCCTTTCGTGTCCGTGCGGCAGGCGCGCGCGCCGGCGACAGGGCTTTCTCCAGCCGGTCGATATCCCGGATATTGAGATCCGTCTGCGGAAATGGAATTTCAATTCCTGCTTTACGGAACGAGGACAGGATCTCAAACCTGATTGCACTGGCAACGGCCAGGGACCAGTCAACTTCGGGGATGTGAATGCGCAACTCGAAGTCGAGCGAGCTGGCACCGAAGTTCATGAACATCACGGCCGGCGCAGGATGGAGCAGAATGCGGTGCTCCTTCTTGACCTCCTCAACGCATTCCATGACGAGCTCGACCACTTGTTCAGGGTCAGTGTCGTAGGAGACCCCGAACGGGATCTTGACCCTGCCTCTTGTGTCCTCGTGCGTCCAGTTTCTCACCGGCTCCGATATCAGGCTGGAATTGGGGACGATGACCGAACAGTTGTCGAAGGTCTTGATTTCCGTTGACCGCACGTTGATCTGGGTGACGTACCCCTCCCCGCCCGTGACCGAGATCCAGTCGCCCACCTTGATCGGTCGCTCGGCCAGAAGGATGAGGCCGGAGACGAAGTTGTTGACGATCGACTGCAGGCCGAAGCCGATACCGACGCCCAGCGCACCGGCAACAATCGCGATGTTGGAGAAGTCGACACCGGCATAGGACAGCGCGAAGATCGCCGCCAGGGCAATGCCCAGATATCCGGTTCCGGTCCTTATCGAGTTGCGGATACCGCTATCGACCTGGGTGCGGGCCAGTACGCGCCCGTCCAGCCAGCTCGTAATCAGCCTTGTCAGGATCAGCCCGACCACAAAAGCGATGATGGCGGCGACGATCGTGGCAAACGAGATGGTGACCCCGCCAACCTTGAAACCGAAGAAGACCGTAGTTGCCCAGCCCTTGAAATCCGCCAGATTGTAAGCCCACTGGAAGGCGACCACCGGCACACCGATGAAGAACAGAAGGAAGTCCCCGAAGGTTCCGAGAAAGAGTCCGAGCCGGTCCACGGCGCTATCGCTCAGACCGACCGTCCGCCGCAGAAAGTCTCCGGCGATCCAACCGCGCCTGAACCCGGTGCCGACGAGTTCGTCAATCAGGTGATGGGCGAGATACAGCACGGCGATGAGGCTGCCGGTGATCACCACCTGCGCCATCAGAAAGCGGCCGAACGCCAGATATCCGGCAAGGCAGGCTGCCACGACCACGACCACCAGAAGCCACACCACGATGCGGATGGTGGCCACCCAGCCGAAGCCCCCAGGGCGGATTTCGGAGAATGGCAGTTCGGCCTCTTCCTCTTCGGTCCGGGGCCGCGCCACCATCAGACAGAGACTGAGCACGGCCGCCAGGCCCAGTGCGACAAACGCGCTAATCGGGGCTGCTGATCCCGGTGGCAGATGGACCACCGTACCGATGTCCCGCAACACCAGGCCGAATGCAATAACCAGAGCACCAAGATCGAGCAGTCTTCGCAATCTGACCGCACGGGCGTCGCTTACCCGGGCGAGCCTCCATTCCGGACGGGCCGGCGCCAGCACGCCGTGAGTCAGAGCATGCACCACCGCAATCAGCACCGCGCCCGTCAAGAGGCTCGAACCGACGCGTTCGATCTGGAGCGGAAGCTGATCGAGAGCGTGCAGAACCGCGCCGACAAAGGCGAACGACAAGAGTACCGAGACAACGTTGATGAACATGCCGCGGAAGACGCGCCAAAGACGACTCAGACTGGAGGGGGCAACATCCTCCATATCCGGACCAATCAGCCGCGCAAAGATACGGCGCGTCGCAACGCCGCCGAAGAGCCCCAGGGTGAGAACCAGACAGATTATGAAGGGCAGAGCGCTGCTGGTTTCGTTCGCATCACTGAACCACCGTACGATGATCCGGTACAGGTTGCTGGTTACCCGTCCGATCGTCGCCATCCCCTGATACCACAGAGCCGGGTTGAGCGCGGACTGGCTGGGCTTGAAGATCTTCTCGAAGAACTGGTTTCGCTCAATCTCCGCAGCGCGTGTAGAGATCTGTCCGGCTTTCAGTGCCGCCACCTCCAGCTGCTTGGCAAGCCCTTGCAGCTTTGCCAGAGCGCCTGAAAGCGCCTCGCGCTTTTCAGCGACTGCCGGGTCCTCCTCGCCCTTTTCCGGTTTTGGCCCAAGCTGGGCAAGCTGGCTCTCGGCATCCTTTACATCGGGAGCCAGTTCCGATGCGCGAGTCAGGGCATCGGCGCGCAGCCGGTCAAGCTGGGAGCGCAGTTCCTGCAGCTTCGCCGGACCGAGATCGGGAAGCTTCAGGGTTTCCTCCGCCTTCTCCAACTGCTCGGCAAACCGGGCCACGGCGTGCTGGGCCTTGGTCACGTCGCCGAACGCGGGCGGAACCGATCCTGCCAGCACAACGAAAACAAGCGCCATTAACAGGCTACGAAAGCGTGGGATATCCACTTTCATTGTCTCCTTGACGAGACCTCGCTCGTCCCCAGTATGCACGACTGGGCCATGTTTTGGACAGGTCAGACCAGCCTGCTCTGCTCCACGGCAGCAGCAATGAACGAGGCAAACAAAGGATGCGGCTCAAAAGGTCTGGACTTCAGCTCGGGGTGATACTGGACGCCGATGAACCAGGGATGTCCCGGCAGTTCGATGGTTTCGGGCAAAACGCCGTCCGGCGAGGTTCCGGAAAACTTCAGCCCTGACGTTTCCAGCTGTTCGCGATAGCTCATATTGACTTCGTACCGGTGGCGGTGGCGTTCGGCGATCTCGTGATCGCCGTAGATCTCTGCGATGCGCGTGTTCTTTTCAAGGCGGGCTGCATAGGCGCCCAGCCGCATTGTGCCGCCGAGATCTCCATTCGCTTTGCGGGTCTCAAGCTCGTTGCCTTTCAGCCATTCGGTCATCAGGCCCACGACCGGATTCTCCGCCTCCTGGAACTCCGTGGAGGTCGCATCCGGGATGCCGGCAAGATTGCGCGCCGCTTCCAGCACGGCCATCTGCATACCAAAACAGATGCCGAAATAGGGCACGTTTCGTGTCCGCGCAAACGTCACCGCGGCAATTTTGCCTTCCGCTCCGCGTTCCCCGAAACCGCCAGGAACAAGGATGCCATTCACCCCCTCCAGGTGCGGCGCCGGATCTTCCTGTTCGAACACCTCGGATTCGATCCACTGGAGCTTGACCCTCACCTTGTTGGCGATACCGCCGTGCGTAAGCGCCTCGTTGAGGGATTTGTAGGCGTCCAGCAGCCCGGTGTACTTGCCGACAACTGCGATGGTCACCTCGCCGTCCGGCTCGTGGATGCGCTGGGAAATCTCGGTCCAGCGTGAAAGATCCGGGTCCGGCGCCCCGGTGATGCCGAACGCAGAAAGCACCTCTTCGTCCAGACCTTCATCATGATAGGCCGCCGGGACATCGTAGATTGATGAAACATCAAGCGCCTGGATAACCGCTGAGTCGCGCACGTTGCAGAAGAGCGCGATCTTGCGGCGCTCGCCGAGCGGTATCTCACGGTCGCAGCGGCACATCAGGATGTCCGGCTGAATCCCGATCGAGCGCAGTTCCTTCACCGAGTGCTGGGTCGGTTTGGTCTTCAATTCCCCCGCGCTCGGGATCCAGGGGATCAATGTGAGGTGAACGTAGATGCAGTCGCCCCGGGGCAGATCATTGCCAAGCTGCCGGATGGCCTCGAAAAACGGCAGGGCTTCAATATCCCCTACGGTTCCGCCGATTTCACAAAGGACGAAATCGTAGTTCTCGTTGCCCTCCAGAACGAACTCCTTGATGGCGTTGGTAACATGCGGAATGACCTGCACGGTCGCACCGAGGTAGTCTCCGCGGCGTTCCTTCTCGATAATCCCCTGATAAAGGCGGCCAGTGGTCACGTTGTCGTGCTGTGAACACGGACGTCCGGTAAACCGTTCGTAGTGGCCAAGATCGAGATCGGTCTCCGCCCCGTCATCGGTCACGAACACTTCGCCGTGCTGATAGGGGCTCATAGTGCCCGGATCGACGTTGAGATACGGGTCCAGTTTACGCAAACGGACCTTGTAACCGCGAGCCTGCAGCAATGCTCCAAGAGCTGCTGAAGCCAGCCCTTTTCCAAGTGATGAGACCACGCCGCCAGTGATGAAAATATACCGCGCCATGGGAGTTTGGATATAGAGAGAGTCGTCAGGGTTGGAAAGCGGAAATAGGGTTATCGACAGCTTTGCGGGCAGACGAAGGCCTGCACCGCAAGTCGCTCCCGACCAAAAAAACAATACGCACGCGGGCCAGTTCCTCGCACTGCCCGTGCAACAACGTTCCGCAGTATTTAACAGGCCGGCGGCGGGGATGGAGAGCGTCAGGCCGCCAGGGGATCTCCATCCGGGTTAACCACCCGGTCGGCCGGCAGCATGACCGCGGCCAGTGTCCCGCCTGTGGAACAATGCTGGATCCCCAGCCGGCCGCCATGAAGTTCCGTCAGGAACTTTGCCGCCGTGAGCCCAAGCCCGGATTTTGACTCGGCTTTCTGCCAGTTCAGATCCATCTGGCTGAACGGACGCATGAGTTCTGCCATCTGAAACGGTTCGATGCCGGGTCCATGATCCCGCACCCACGCGGCGACGCTGCCGTTGGGATGGCAGGCCGTTCCGACCCGAATGGGCTCGGCGACAGGATTATGCTTGATGGCGTTTGCGAGGATGTTGCCCAGCGCCCGCTTTATCAGACGCTCGTCGCACTTGATTTCAACATTGCTGGACAGATTCTCCTGCTTGATCAGGATGCGCTTTGCATCCGCTTCATCAAGATGTTCATCCACGGAATCCGCAACCACGCCGCCGATGGAGACAAGTTTGTCCTCCAAAACGATATCGCCTGTATGAAGACGCGAGACATAGAGCATGTCGGCCAGCCGGTTCTGCAGGCGTCTGCTTGCCATGAGGATATTCTCAGCCGATCTCACGGTCTGGCGCGACGCCAGGGTATCTATGCTCGCCTCAGCCAGGCCGCCCGCGATGTCGTCGATTGACCGAATTGGCGTGCTGATATCGTGCTTGATCATGGACAGGATGCTGCCCTTGAGGGTGCTCGCAGCCTCCGCACGGGCGCCCGCCTGCCGGAGTTCTTCTTCCTGGGCATGGGACTTCAGGACGAACTTGATCTCATACTGAAGCGCGAACCAGTTGATCGGCTTCACGGTCAGAGCCGTCGCGCCGGCCTCGAATGCCCGGTCAATCGAGTCACCGTCATCGCATGCGGTGATCACGATGACCGGCAGATGCCGCGTGGGCGCATGCTCCCTCAGTTTGCGGATCAGGGAAAAGCCGTCCATGCCGGGCATGGATAGATCGACCAGTGCGAGATCGAACGGGCTGGCCAAAAGCGCGTTCCAGGCCGTTTCGCCGTCTTCAGCCAGAACGATTTCATGATTGTCGTCGGACAGCCTTTCCTCTGCGAGCTTGCGCAGGACGACATCATCGTCCACGACAAGAATTCTCGTGCGCCGTCCGTCGATAAGCGGTCTCACCAGATCGTTTGAGTTCATCGCTCTCCAGCCTTTGAAGTCATGCTTGCCGGAGATCCTAGCAGAGCACGCGTTAGCATCAGCTTGTGGAGAAACCTAAGACTTTACGCAGATTTTAGCGGTCCAAACGGCTGGAAAGTGCCGAGCGGGCAGTTTACAAGCCCCTGTTTTTCCTCCAGAACACGTGCAATCTAAGGCTAGCCTAGCATTCGATTCTCAAGGCATGTTCCGCCTGTTCCGTTCACTGGTGCAAGGGAAAACAGCCTGACGAAAGCTCTTACTTCACTGGGAACCGCATGGCAGACGACCCGAAAAACGGCCAGATTGACAAGGCTCTGATCCGAGATCTTGCCGAGTTGCTTGACGAAACATCTCTCAGCGAGATCGAGATCGAACAAGGCGGCCTCAGGGTTCGCGTGGCGAGAAACGCCGGCGTGGCAGTTGCCGCCCCTGCCCCCGCGCCAGCTCCCATGGCCGCTGCTGCCCCGGCACCCGCATCGGACTCTGGTGCACCTGCATCCGATGGACCGGGCCTCGTCACCTCGCCAATGGTCGGCACGGCCTATTATGCGTCCTCTCCGGGTGCGGAGCCCTATGTCCATGTCGGGGACAAGGTGGTGAAGGGCCAAACGCTTCTCATCGTGGAAGCCATGAAGACAATGAACCAGATTCCGTCGCCGATCGCCGGCACGGTCGAAGAAGTCCTGGTGAGCAACGGGCAGCCGGTCGAGTACGGCGAACCCCTGATCCGGATTGCCTGAACGGCCGATGTTCGACAAGGTTCTCATTGCCAACCGAGGCGAGATCGCCCTGCGCGTTCAGCGGGCCTGCCGCGAGATGGGCATCGCTACCGTCGCGATACACTCGACCGCCGACGAGAACGCCATGCACGTGCGCCTTGCAGACGAGAGTGTCTGTATCGGCCCGCCCCCCGCTGCCGACAGCTATCTCAACATCCCGGCGATCCTGACGGCGTGCGAGATAACCGGAGCCGACGCGGTGCATCCGGGCTACGGTTTTCTGTCGGAGAACGAGAGCTTCGCCGATATCCTTCTGGAGCACAACATCACCTTCATCGGTCCGGAACCCGAGCACATCCGGATCATGGGTGACAAGATCCAGGCCAAACAGACCGCCAAGGACCTTGGCATACCTGTCGTGCCCGGTTCCGATGGCGGCGTGGACGATCCGGCCGAAGCACGCAAGATTGCCGAAGACATCGGGTTCCCGGTCCTGATCAAGGCGGCCTCTGGCGGCGGAGGCCGGGGCATGAAGGTCGCACGGACGCCTGACGACCTTGACGAAGCCATCAGCACCGCAAGTGCCGAAGCCAAGGCAGCCTTTGGCGATGGCACGGTGTATCTCGAGAAATATCTCGACAAACCGCGCCACATCGAGATTCAGGTGCTGTCTGACGGCAACGGCAATGCCGTGCACCTGGGTGAACGCGACTGTTCGCTCCAGAGACGGCACCAGAAGGTCTGGGAAGAGGCCCTTTCGCCCGCGCTCAATGTTGCCCAGCGCCAGGAGATCGGTGAGATTGTCGCAACCGCTATCGCCGAGATGGGCTATTCCGGCGTCGGCACGGTGGAATTTCTCTACGAGAACGGCGAGTTCTACTTCATTGAAATGAACACCCGTCTGCAGGTCGAGCACCCTGTGACCGAGATGATCACCGGGCTTGACCTGGTGCAGGAGCAGATCCGCGTCGCCTCCGGCGCACGCCTGACGGTCACGCAGCCAGACGTGAACTTCGACGGTCACGCCATCGAGTGCCGCATCAACGCGGAAAACCCGAGAACCTTTGTTCCCTCTCCGGGTCAGATCAATTCTCTGCATCCCCCCGGCGGCCTCGGTGTCCGCGTGGATTCGGCCATATACCAGGGCTACAGGGTCCCACCTTACTACGACAGCCTTATCGGCAAGCTCATCGTGTTCGGAAAGACACGGACCGAATGTCTTATGCGCCTGAGGCGAGCACTTGGTGAATACGTTATTGAAGGTGTGGACACCACGATCCCTCTGTTTCAGGACTTGGTGGCCAACCCTGACATTATCGACGGAAACTACGACATTCACTGGCTGGAGCAATATCTCAGCCAGGACTGAACATCCAGGGCGGTCACGGTGCAGATAAATGTCAACGATCACGCCGCAAATCCTGCTCAAAGCCTACGCCGCCGGCGTCTTTCCCATGGCCGAAAGCGCCGATGACCCGTCGCTTTACTGGATCGACCCGGACGAACGGGGCGTCATACCGCTTGATGAGTTTCACCTTCCAAGACGCCTGCGCCGGACCATACTGACGGAGCCTTTCCAGGTCCGGGTCGATACCGCGTTCACCGAGACCATGGACGCCTGTTCGAGGGCGAGACCTGACCGGCCCTCCACCTGGATCAATGCAAGGATCAAATCGCTCTATGGCCAACTCTTCAGGATGGGATTCTGCCACTCCGTCGAGTGCTGGCGGGACAGTGCACTTGTCGGCGGGCTTTACGGTGTTTCCATCGGCGGCGCGTTTTTCGGTGAGAGCATGTTTTCCGCCGAGCGCGATGCGTCAAAGATCGCACTCGTGTATCTGGTCGCGCGTCTGAAGGCTGGAGGCTTCACACTGCTCGACACGCAATTCGTCACCGATCATCTGATGCAGTTCGGCGCCCGCCAGATCGAGCGCGAAACATACCATCAGTTGTTGGAGGAATCGCTCGGCGTCGAGGGAGACTTTGAAGCCTTGCCGCTTGATGCAGGCGCCGAAGGCGTTTTGCAGTTCGTCAGCCAGACATCGTAGACGGGGTGCTCCACGGCATTGAGGCCGGGGCTCGCTGCAAACATCCACCCGGTAAAGATGCGCTGTAGCTTGCCACTCAGGCGGACCTCGTTCACCTCGACAAAGGATGTAGTCTTGGGCGCCTCTGTTATCGGGCGCGTGTAGCAGACCCTCGGTGTAACCTGCAGCGAGCCGAACTGCTTGGTGCTGTTGACCGGTACATCAAATGCCGTGATCGTTGCAGTGATCTTGTCCAGACCGGCAAACACCGCGATCGGATTTTCTATTTTCTCTGCAAGCGCCGGCGATGCGAGCACCACGAAGGTCAGGGCCAGTCCTGTTTTGCGATCAAGCAAGGCGTGCCTCCACCCGCAGGCGGACATAATCCGCGGTCCAGTTGCCGCTGTCATCGCGCAGACTTGGCGCGAGCAACTCGGCGGTTTGTTTCACTGCCACGTCACATTCCTCGCCAAATTGTTCAAAGAAGGGCAGAGAGAACAGCTTGAGCCACGCTTCGATCCCGGTCTTCAACGGCGTCGGCCTCGGGTAGAGGTCAATCCGGGCGACATCAAAACCGGCAGCCGACAGCAAACCGCCATATTCTGCCGGGGTCGGAAAATACCAGCGGTAGGCCGAAGCGGGGTCGGCGCCGCGGCTGAGAGCAACAGCGCGCATCGCAGTCACAATCGCGGCCACATTGCCGTGCCCGCCGAACTCCGCAACAAAGCGGCCTCCCGGCTTCAGGGCTCTCCGGGCTCCGCCGATCACGGCTTCCGGATCGGTCATCCAATGGAGTGCAGCATTGGAAAAAACGGCGTCGAATTCACCTTCGAACTCCAGCGCTTGTCCATCCATCAACCTGGCATCAAGACCACGCTCTTTGCACGCCGTGACAAAGTTCTGCGAGCTATCTACGCCGACTACATCGCAGCCCGCTGATACAAGCTGTTCGGTCAGAGCGCCATCGCCGCATCCAAGATCAAGGATCCGCTCGCCTGCCTGGGGCGCGAGCCATTCAATGACAGCGCCCGCCAGGTCGGAGACGAAGCGGGCGTTTGCGTCATAGTCGCCGGCATTCCAAACCTGCCGGCCGTGTGTGGCGGTCATCAAGACGTTGTCAGTCCTTGTTGATGAACTGGCTGATCAGGCCAAAAAGGTCGATCGAGCCTTGCGTGTTTTCAATCTTGCCGCCGTCCGCGATCATTGTCTCGCTGCCGCCGACTTCAAGAGCCACGAAGTTTCCGCCCAGAATGCCTTCCGACGTGATCTTTGCCGTGGAATCGTCGGGCAGTTTGACTTTTGGATCGACCGAAAGCTTCAGCACGGCCTGATAGCTTTCCGGATCAAGCTCCTGCGAAAGCACGGTCCCGATCTTGACGCCCGACATGCGCACGTCCGAGCCGGGTTTGATTCCCGCCGTATTCTCGAATTCCGCCGTGACCGTATAACCGCCCGACCCGGTGGCGACGCCGCCTGTGGTATAAGCGAATGTGAAGAACGCCACGGCCAGCGCGATCACGGCAGCACCAACAAGGGTCTCGAATACGCTGTTTTTCATCCCGCTTCTCCCTCAGCTCTCGTCATGACTAGCGCCAACGGCAGATTCGAGCATAGTCTTATTCCGGCTGCCAGGCCTCGTAGCTCCGGGTTGCCTCGGCACTCGCCTGTGGCTTGAACAGGCTACCGTCTGGCCGGTAGGCGCCAGCCGTCCCGGTCCGGTTGGCCTGATGCGGCTGCTGCCATTCCCGTGACACGTACTCGCCATCTGGCGGATTGTCCGTACGGTGATGGATCCAGCCGTGCCAGCCTGGCGGGATTGCCGAAGGCTCAGCCAGATCCTTGTAGATTACCCAGCGCCGCTCGGCGATCGATGCAGGTATCGCCGACGGCGCCCGGTAGTAGACATTGCCGAACTCGTCCTCACCGACCTTCTCGCCCTTGCGCCAAGTGAAGAAGCGCGTACCGAGCGTGGTGCCGTTCCACCAGGTGAAGAATTGCTTCCAGAATGCCATGGCTCCGCAGACCGCCGTTCCGCCGTTGTCCTGATGGTCCTTTTAGGGAAACAGCGCTACTTGCTCAAGTCCCGTTGTCTCCTCGATCCCGAACATCAGGTTGAAATTTTGAAGCGCCTGGCCGGCAGAACCTTTGACCAGATTGTCCAGGGTTGCAAAAACGATCGCCCGGCCTGAGATGCGGTCTTCGTGAACGGAGATCAGCACCGTATTGGATCCCCGGATATGCTGCGTGGCCGGCGGAGCTCCCTTCGCCAGCACGCGGACAAAGCTTTCG
>JBCCEL010000054.1:0-22757 GCA_039030315.1 Pseudomonadota bacterium | reverse complement strand
CGAGGTCAAACAACTCGGCGATCTGCCGGAGTGGAACTTGAGCGATCTCTACCCGGCACCGGACAGTGCAGAGTACGTGAGAGACCTTGAGCGTATAGAGACAAACGCCAAGGCGTTCGGCGATGAGTTCAAAGGAAATCTAGCCGTCTTGGCCAAGGACGAGCCGGCGACGCTTGCCCGGGCCATCTCGCGTTTCGAGGAGATCCAGGACACCCTAGGCCGGCTCGGCGCCTACGCCATGTTGCGCTATGCCGGCGACAATGCGGACCCTGAGCGCGCCAAGTTCTTTGGTGACACGCGCGAGGCGTTGACGCGGATATCCACCGAGCTGCTGTTCTTCGGTCTGGAACTCAACCGGGTCGAAGACGATGTGCTGACGGCGGCCATGAGCGAACCCAAGTTGGCGCACTACAAACCATGGCTGGAGGAACTGCGTCTTGAGAGGCCTTACCAGCTGGACGACAGGATCGAGGAGCTCTTCCACGAGAAATCGATAACCGGGGCGGGTGCCTGGAACCGGCTCTTTGACGAGACGATGGCCGCTCTGAAGTTCGATGTTGACGGCGAAGTGCTCTCGCTCGAGCCGGCCCTGAACTTCATGGTCTCGCCCGATGGCGATAAGCGCAAGTCCGCCGCGAAAGCGATTGCAACGACCCTGAAGAATAACGAGCGTACCTTTACCCTGATCACCAATACACTGGCCAAGGACAAGGAAATCTCGGACCGGTGGCGTGGGTTTGAGGACGTTGCCGATTCACGTCATCTGGCGAACCGGGTGGAACGGGATGTTGTGGACGCCCTGGTTGAAGCGGTCCAGACTGCACATCCCAAACTGTCGCACCGTTACTATGCCTTGAAGGCCAAGTGGCTTGGCCATGACACCATGCCTTATTGGGACCGTAACGCGCCTCTTCCCAATTCCGACACTTCGGTGATCGAATGGCCGAAAGCCAGACAGATTGTGCTTGACGCCTATCGGGGCTTTGATCCGCAGATGGCGGATATCGCCCGGGATTTCTTCGACAAGGACTGGATCGACGCGCCCGTGCGCGAGGGCAAAATGTCCGGCGCCTTTGCGCATCCGACGGTGCCTTCTGCGCATCCCTATGTGATGCTGAACTACCAGGGCAAGACCAGGGATGTGATGACGCTTGCCCATGAACTTGGACACGGCGTGCATCAGGTGCTGGCCGCAGGGCAGGGCGCACTGATGGCGGATACTCCGCTCACTCTTGCTGAAACGGCAAGCGTGTTTGGCGAGATGCTGACCTTCCGGTCGCTCCTGTCGGAAGTATCTGATACCGACCGTCGCCGCGAGATGATCGCCTCCAAGGTGGAGGACATGATCAATACGGTGGTCCGGCAGATCGCCTTCTATTCCTTTGAACGCAAGGTGCATACGCGCCGCCGGGAGGGTGAACTGACCGCAGATGATCTCGGCGACATCTGGATGAGTGTTCAGGGAGACAGTCTGGGCCCGGCCATCACCTTCGACGACAACTACCGCACCTTCTGGTGTTACATCCCCCACTTCATCCACTCTCCCTTCTATGTCTACGCCTACGCGTTCGGCGATTGCCTCGTGAACTCGCTCTATGCGGTCTACGAGGATGCGGACGAAGGCTTTGCCGAGAAGTACTTCGACATGTTGCGGGCTGGCGGCTCCAAGCATCATTCCGAACTGCTCGCGCCGTTCGGACTCAACGCCGCTGATCCAGATTTCTGGAACAAGGGGTTGGGGATGATAGAGCGGTTCATCGACGATCTGGAAGCCATGGAGGAGCAATGAGCGCCCAGAAGGACATGATCCGCACGTTCTACGAGCGGATGTGGAATGGGCTCGACAAGAGCCTCGTTCCCGAACTGATGAGCGAGGATGTCTCGTATCGGACCTTGATCGGCGACATCGTTCGCGGCCGGGACAGCTATGCCGCCTATATGGACAAGGTTGCCGGGCCGTTTTCCAACTTCCAGGCGGAGATCCTGGACATGATCGAGGAAGGTGATCGCGTGGCGGTCAAATTGCGTTTTACCGCAGAGCATACCGGCGAATTCCTGGGTCATGCGCCGTCCGGCAAGAACCTCTCCTGGGAAGGGAGCACGCATTTCACCTTCGCGAACGGAGCGATTAGCGACATCTGGGTACTGGGAGACATATTCTCCCTCGAGCAGTCGCTGAAGGCCTGAATTGAAAGACCAATGGATCAGCGCAACACCACATCCGAGGGCCCTGATGACGATCCGGAACGCAATCGCCTGTCCGGACGTGTCAGGCGTTACGCCCGCGTCGGGACGGACGTGGGCGGTGTGGCAGCGAGGCTGGCTGGCCAGCGTGTTTTCGGTGGAGGCGATCGTGAAAGCAATGCGCGAGCTCTGAAAGAGGCACTGGGAGGGCTCAAAGGTCCCCTGATGAAGGTGGCCCAGCTTATGGCCACGATTCCGGACGCTTTGCCGCCGGAATACGCAGCCGAGTTGAAGCAGCTTCAATCCCAGGCGCCCGCCATGGGCTGGCCCTTCGTGCGCCGTAGAATGGCTGCCGAGCTGGGTGCTGACTGGCAGTCCAGGTTCTCATCATTCGAGCGCACAGCCGCTGCGGCGGCCTCGCTCGGCCAGGTCCACCGCGCGGTAAGCATGGACGGTGACACCCTTGCCTGCAAGCTTCAGTATCCGGACATGCAGTCAGCGGTGGAAGCCGATCTCAGCCAGTTGAAAGTTCTGTTTTCGATTCACAAGAGGATGGACCCGGCCGTCGATACCAGCCTGATGGCGGAGGAGATCGGCGCGCGTCTGCGCGAGGAACTGGACTATGACCGCGAGGCGCGGCATGCGCGGCTCTATGCGCACATGCTGTCCGATCAGAAGACGATCTTCATTCCGAAGATCCATGAAGACCTCTCCACGCCCCGGCTCCTGACGATGGACTGGCTGGAAGGGCGTCCCCTGCTCGATTTCAAGGAGCACGGTCTGGAAGAGCGAAACCTGCTGGCCACCCACATGTTCAACGCGTGGTGGCTGCCCTTCTGCCGGCATGGTGTTATCCACGGCGATCCGCACCTTGGAAACTATTCGGCGGCGATGGAGACGGATGACCGGCCGGCCGGACTGAATCTGCTGGATTACGGCTGCATTCGCATTTTCCCGACAAGCTTCGTGCAGGGTGTTGTGGATCTTTACCACGGCTTGCGAACCGGCGATGACGAGCGTGTGGTGCACGCCTATGAGGTCTGGGGGTTCAAGGGCCTTAACAAGGAGCTCATCGAGATCCTGAACATCTGGGCGCGGTTCATCTACGGCCCGCTCATGGAAGACCGGGTTCGCAAGCTTGCGGACGGCGTTCCGGCCGCTGAGTATGGCCGCAAGCAGGCCTTCACCGTACACCAGCAGCTCAAGGAGAAGGGTCCAATCACGATCCCGCGCGAGTTCGTTTTCATGGACAGAGCCGCGATCGGGCTGGGCGGTGTCTTCATCCACCTGCGGTCGGAACTGAATTACTATCGGCTTTTCAACGAGGCCATCGACAACTTCTCTCTCGATGACGTTGCTCAGCGTCAGGCCCAGGCAATGGCTGGGGTGGGTCTGACGGCTCCGGACATCCCGGTGCCGCATGTAACCTAATGCCGCATCGGTACCGCCGCTGCGCGAACGTACTTGCAAGCGGCGTCCACCGCCGCTAATTCTCCGCCATACGACAGATGAGGGGTCTGACCATGGCTGACAGCAGCTCCGAAGTCCAAAGCTACGACGATCACAAATCCACCTATGATGGTTTCATCTCGGGGTGCATCGCCACCGTGCTCGGCACGTTCTTCATTCTCGTGGCGCTAATGATCTGCGGTTTTTCCACCGCTCACTATGTTGTGAACCTGATCGTGGGCGTTGGCGGCATGACTATCGGCTTCGTGTTCCTGGCCGTCGAGGCCAAGGCTGGCTCGAACTATCTTACCTCACTCATCCTGTGGATCGTCTTCTCGGTCCTTGCGATCTTCATGGTGGTGTAAGCCCCCCTGTCCGATACCCTTTGATGCTGAATTCCGGCGGTGAGTGTTCTATGGTCACCGCATGCTGAAGATCGTCTACATTGCAGTCATCTGCTACCTCGGACTGGTCGTCGCCCTATACAGTTTTCAGCGCAAGCTCCAATACCACCCATTCAAGGAACAGGTCGCACCGTCGTTCTACGGTTTGACGGACGTAGAGCAGGTGTCTTTCGACACTGAGGATGGAGAGAGCATTCAGGCCTGGTATGGCGCCTCACAGGCCGGTCGGCCCACTATTCTCTACTTCCATGGCAATGCCGAGGCGATTCAGCATCGGTGGGAGCGGGTCAAGCTGTTCATGGATCACGGCTATGGTGTGCTCATGGTCAGCTGGCGCGGCTATGCGGGCAGTACCGGAACCCCGACCGAGACGGGTTTGAAGCTGGATGCCGACGCCGCACTGCGCTTTCTGGAGGTCAAGGGCATTGAGCCGGCCGATCTTGTTTACTTCGGAGAGTCCCTCGGTTCGGGCGTCGCGGTTCCTCTGGCGGCGAAGAAACCGCCGGCCGCGGTTGTCCTGGATTCGCCCTTTACCTCTGCAGCCGATGTAGGTCAGCACGCCTACTGGTTCGTACCGACAGCGCTGCTCCTGAAGGACAAGTTCGACAACATGGCCCATGCGGGCAATGTCGTATCGCCGGTCTTCATCTTCCATGGCGATGCGGACGCCGTCGTACCCCAGGAGTTCGGCCGTGAACTCTATGAGGCGTTCAAAACGCCCAAGGAGTTCGTCAACCTGCCAGGTCTCGGCCACGTGGAGCCGCTGACTCCTGAAACCTGGCAAAAGATGAATGCGTTCATCGAAAAATACGCCGTTCGCGGCTGATTAACTCACATCCTTAAGCGAAGTTCCAATATGGGGGTTGCCAGACCCGGCTGCCTTCAGGCACACATATTGTATGGTGGCAAATTGACAGTACCACCTGGGGTCGCATCAGCCCGCTGGGTCAGGGCATGCGATAGGCGAGTGGGGATTGATTTTGGACACTGCCAACCATGGCGGCTCATCCGAATTTGCACCCGGCAATCTGCCGGGGGTTATGTTCGAGATGCTGCGATCGTTCACCACACTCGCAAGTACACTCAATCTCTCCCATGCGGTCGCTATCCTTGGCAGCACCCGGCAGACCGTACGCCGTCACATCCAGCAACTTGAGGAGATGAGGGGCGAACCGTTGTTCGAAGTCCACGACCGTCAGTATGTGCTGACGGAAGCGGGCGTCCGGTCGGTCCGTGAGGCAGAGAACATTCTGGACCGGACCCTTTCATGGATCGCCGGACACAAGGATACCGTAGGCGGGCTGGCACGTGTGATCTACGAGGCGGAGGGCGCACGCCCCTTCTATGCGCAACAACATCCGATCATGCAGGTCTGGGTATCCGGACAGCCCCTGATCCAGGAAGCCTTGCGCGCTTGGGTGCGCTCCGAGGGCCAGATAGAGCACGAGGCGATGGATCTGGTGAGCCCGTACCTGATCGTCTACCGGAAATTCAGGGACGACTGGCTCTGCGTGCGCATAGGTGAGCAATCCAACTATGCGACCTGGCTGGGCTGGCGCTGGGCGCGCAGTGCCATCGGCAGTCCCCTGCACCAGGACAGTATGCGCTCCCCTTCCGACCAGTTTGTAACCGAAGCGTACGATAGCGCCCTGCAGGGCGGGACAGTACGGTTCGACCACGTAGCGACGTACGTGCCCAAGACCGATGTCGGTGCACCGGAACCTATCAGCTATCAGCGCTTGCTGATGGGATGCAAGTTTCCCGACAGCCAGCCGGCCCTTGTGGCGGCGATCGCGCGGACACGGGACATTCTGATCGAAGGCATAGAGCCGGTGAAATTGCCTGTCACAGCCAACGATGACCTCATGAACATAGATCTATCTCCTGATGCTGGGCTATAGGTGGTCTGCCCGTTCACCGGATCCGGTATTCTCCTGACAGGCTCGGAGACCCGTCAGTAACTATCTTGTCCTGCTCCACTAGATGCTCGATGTGGGCAAAGGTCGACATCGCAGCGGCCGGATGCAACTTGGGATCGACATCCGAATAGACAGACGCAACGATGGACTGAATTGTCCTGTCGCCTTTCTGGATCCGTCTCAGAATTGCTTCTTCCCGCATTCGGCGATGGGTGACAAAGCCCCTGACGAAGTCCCGCGGTTTCTGCTTTGGCGGACCATGGGTAGGCCAGTAGATTTCATCCTCTCGCCGGAGCACGGTCTCCAGAGATGAAAAATAGTCCGACATGTTTCCATCCGGCGGCGAGATGACGCTGGTTGACCACGCCATCACGTGATCGCCAGAAAACAGGGCGTTCTCTTCATGCAGGGCAAAGGCCATGTGATTGGAGGTGTGCCCGGGCGTGAACACCGCTTCCAGCGTCCAGCCTTTGCCCTCGATGACATCACCGTGTTTGAGCGCAACATCAGGGGAAAAGTCCATATCCCCGCTCGCATCCAACCTGACATCACCGCTTTCAGCCTTGTGGGAACGGCCGGAGCCGTGCGGGCCGTGAGCGAAAGTTCTGGCGCCGGTCTCGGCCTTCAGACGTGCAGCGAGAGGCGAGTGGTCGACATGGGTATGAGTGATGATGATGTGGCTGACGCTCTTGCCGTCAAGGTCCTCAAGCAGCGCTCGATAATGAGCCTCGTCGATCGGACCGGGATCAATCACCGCCACATCTCTTGTCCCGACAATGTAAGTGCCGGTTCCCGTAAAGGTGAAGGGACCGGGATTGTTGCAGACGATCCGGCGGATCAGGGGAGAGACCTGATCGGCCCTGCCATGCGCAAACTCAAACTCCCTTTCAAAGGCCAATCTGCTCATCTTCTCCTCCGCTTGCACAAGACAGATACACGAGCAAAGAGTCCTTGTCGCCGTCCCGCCGCCTTCCTATACGTCGTGGCTGACCCATCAGTCCAAGCCGGAGTGGCGAGAATGAATTTTCTGTCCACGCACCCGCCAATATTTGCGGTGTTGTGGCCCGACAACAACCTGGTCCGGAACATTGTGCTAGCCTTGGCAGGCTCGGTACTCCTGGCAATTGCCGCAAAGGTCCAGATCCCGCTCGCGCCCGCGTCGTTGTTTCCTGTGCCGGTGACCATGCAGACGTTCGTCGTCCTCTCGCTCGGTGCTGCCTATGGCTGGCGACTGGCCGCGGCCACGCTGCTGCTCTATCTCTCCGAAGGGGCAATCGGGCTTCCGGTGTTCGCCGAAGGCGGCGGTATGGCATATCTCCTGGGCCCGACGGCTGGGTACCTGTTCGGTTTCCTGGTCGCCGCCATCGCCATGGGATGGCTTGCTGAACGCGGAGTTGACCGCAGCCCGGCCAAGATGTTCCCGGCAATGCTGTTTGGGAATTTTCTGATCTATGTACTCGGCCTGATCTGGCTGGCCAGCTTCATCGGGATGGACAAGGCGGTTGTGGCCGGTCTGCAGCCGTTTGTGTTCGGTGACTTGCTGAAATGTGCCCTTGCCGCAATCCTGTTTCCGGTTGCCTGGAAGTTCGTGTCAAAAAACAGTAATGGATAAGGCAGTGCCCGATCTTGATCTTGAGTTTGTCCGCCGTCAGTTTCCCGCATTCTCTGAGCCGTCCCTTCAGGGTCAGGCCTTCTTCGAGAATGCAGGCGGTTCCTACGCCTGTGGCCAGGTGATTGACCGTCTGACCCGCTACTATCGCGAGACAAAGGTTCAACCTTATTGGTCCTTTGAAGCCTCCACCCGCGCTGGACGCGAAATGGACAGCGCACATGCACGCCTTGCCGGGCTTATGAACCTGCAGGCCGAAGAAGTACTTCTGGGGCCTTCGACCAGTCAAAACACCTATGTGCTTGCGCAGGCGTTCCGGCCGCTTTGGCAGGAAGGCGACGAAATCATCGTCACGAACCAGGACCATGAAGCCAATTCAGGCGCTTGGCGGCGGCTTGAGAAAACCGGAATCGTTGTCCGCGAATGGCAGGTCAATCCGGAGACCGGTGAGCTCGAGATTGATGCTCTGGATGATCTCCTGTCGGAAAAAACCAGGCTGGTCGCATTTCCTCATTGTTCCAATATCGTGGCGCATATCAATCCGGTCCGCGAAATTGCCGACAGGGTCCACGCAGCTGGCGCGCACGTGGTTGTCGATGGCGTTTCCTATGCCCCGCACGGCCTGCCGGACGTGGTGGCGCTGGGGGCAGATGTTTATCTGTGTTCGCTCTACAAGGTCTACGGGCCTCATCAGGGCCTCATGGCGGTCAGGCGGCCGTTGCTCGAGCAATTGGCGAACCAGAGCCACTATTTCAACGAAGAAAATCTGCGTGCAAAACTGATCCCCGCAGGCCCTGATCACGCTCAGATCGCGGCAGCCAACGGGGTTGTGGACTACTTTGAAGCTTTGCACGCGCACCACTTTCCCGATGAGGCGTCTCCGGCGGAAGTCGGCAGAAGAGTTCATGAATTGCTGCGCAACCATGAGCAAGCATTGCTGGCGGGCCTTATGGCCTATCTTGGTCAGCGTAACGATGTCCGGGTGCTCGGTCCCACCGATGCCAAACTCCGCGCTCCGACGGTTGCGGTGCAGACGCTGAGCCGCAATCCCCATGAGGTTGCAGATGCCCTGGCCGGGAAGGGTATCATGGCTGGGGCCGGAGAGTTCTATTCAATCCGTATCTTCGGCGCCATGGGCGTTGCAGCCGATCCGGGCGCCTTGAGGCTGTCTTTCGTCCACTACACGCGGCCAGACGAGGTGGAGAAGCTTGTTGTCGCGCTTGGCGAGTGCTTGTGAGCGGCCGCGGATATCACCACTCGATCCGGGTTCCGTCGTAGGCAAAAAAGCTGCCGCTTTGCTCCGGCGTCGTTCTGTCAAGCACTCCGAGCATGGCGCGTGCGCTTTCTTCCGGAGACAGTGTCGTGCGAGTCCCGCTGAAGGGTCTGGATAGTGACGTGTTGACGGTTCCAGGATGCAACGAGAGGCAGACGGCTTTGGGCCGCTTCCGCGCAATCTCGATCGATGCTGTTCTGAGCATCATGTTGAGCGCTGCCTTTGACGCACGATAGGCGTACCAGCCGCCCAGGCCATTGTCGCCGATACTCCCGACGCGCGCGGAAATCGTTGCGAACAGGCTTCGCTCATCCCGCGGCATCAGACCGCTAAAGTGTTTCAGGAGAAGCAGTGGACCAGTCGCATTGACCGCGATGACGCGCGCAACATGGTCAGGATCTACCGCCGATAGCGACTTCTCTGGCAGGATGTTTCCTTCATGGAGAACACCTGTGGCATCAAACAGGAGATGGACTGGTCCTCCTGCAGCGGCCTTTTCGGCTGCATGGCAAATTGTGGCTTCGTCGGTCAGGTCAAGAGCCGGACCGGAACGTCTGGAAAGCCCCAGCACTTCTCTGCATCTCTGGTCTGCCGATAGCTGCGCCGAGATGGCCTGACCGATCCCGCCCGACGCCCCGAAAACGATTGCCCGGTATCCCTTGGGTAGACTTTGCATTTTTGCGCCCTCATCTGGCCAGTTAACGCAGGACCAAGCGGGACAGATTGCCTTATTTGATCAGGACCGACTCATCCCTGCGCATACTGCCTGCGTATTGGAGGCATGAGCACGAATTCTTCACAGCACGATTGGCCTGGCCTTCTGCTTCTGGACGACGATCCGGCATTCCTGCGCGTGCAGAGCCGACTTTTGGGTAGGGCCGGCTATGCGGTGTGGCCGGCCAGCAACCTTTCCGAGGCACGTTCGGCGGTCAAACAGGTGTCTCCTGAGTATGCGGTCATCGATATTCACCTTGGCGATGAGAACGGCCTGGATTTTCTGCGGGAGCTCCGGACAATCTCTCCGAACACGGTCAGCGTCATTCTGAGCGGATATGTGGACATTCCTTCAGCGGTCGCGGCAGTAAAGCTTGGCGCCGTTGACTGCCTCGCAAAGCCGGTTGATCCGGCAGAGCTTGATGCTTGCTTGAAGGCCGGCGGCAGGTCCCTGCCGGAGACAATACTGGCCCCTTCAGCTGCAAAAACGCGTCATATCCTGGCGCATTGGGAGAAAAATGACCGGAATACCACCAGGGCAGCGGAGGTTCTCGGCATGCATCGGCGCTCGTTACAGCGCATCCTCATTCGCGCCGGGTTCGGCCGCGAGCGCACGCACTTTGAGGAGAAACCGAGTTCATGGATAAAGCTCAGAAGGCTGTACTCCGTATGGTCGGGCGCCGGGGAGAACAGGCCCGGGTTGAACGGCCCAATGGGGAATGGATCATGATTGCGCCAAATCTATTGGATAAACTGGACCTGGCTTGGTCACGACAGGGAGAACCTGTTCGATGAAATTTGCCATCTGGCTCCCCGCTTTCGTGCTTGTTGTGCTGACGGTGGTCGCGTCCGCGCAGGTCGCCCCACCCAGCGCACATCAACACGCCTTTACATCCATCGATGAGGAAGGTGAGATCACACTGTCCGGGCTTGCGGGCAAGGCGGTACTTGTCGTGAACACCGCGTCCTTCTGCGGCTTCACACATCAATACGAAGGTCTGGAAGCGCTCTGGCGCGAGTACCGGGATGAGGGGCTCGTGGTGCTGGGCGTGCCCTCCAACGATTTCGGGGCGCAGGAGCCGCACGCCGAAGCCGAGATCAAGGCGTTCTGCCAGGGCGCGTTCAACGTCACCTTCCCGCTTACGCGAAAATACAAGGTCAGGGGCGAAGGCGCCCACGGTTTCTATCGCTGGCTGGCCGATGTCACCGGCGGCCAGGGCTCGCCCCGCTGGAACTTTCACAAGGTCTTGCTCGACGGCGACGGTCGGCTGGTGCGCTGGTTCCCCTCCTCGGTCGCCCCGCAGGCCCCGAAACTGCGGCGCGCGGTGCAGGAACTGCTTGGCGAAGCCCAGGCGGGCGGGAGCGGATAGGGACTTTGCAACGCACCGCGATTGTGTCACTCATAACGCGTGGTTCAACAATCGAAAGGAGGTGATCTGATGTCGAGTGAGATTTTTGTGGAGACGTCCGGTCTTTGCGGTTTGGCTTGTGCATCCGAGCAGCCTCGGGTAGCGCGGTGAACCGACGGAACCCAGAATTTGAGTTCTGAGACAGGACGATCCCGTCTCACGGAAAGGGCCCCTCCGGGGGCCCTTTCTAATTTTGCCCCGCTGCCTACGGATCTGCGGTAAAGCCGGCTGCGGTGATGCCGGTGCAGGCCAGTTTCTCATCCTGATCGCCTGCTTCCCCGGCCACGCCGACGGCCCCGAGCACCTTGCCTGCTGCATCCCTGATACAGACGCCGCCCTTTGAGCCGATGAGAGGCAGACCCATGCGCTGCTCGGCGACCCGCGCCACGCCGTGAAACCAGATCGGCGTGTCCTCGGCCCATTCGCGCACGTTGTCCGTGGTTTTGCCGTAGGCGATGCAGGTAAAGGCCTTGGCCTGGGCAATATGCGCAAGAAGGGGGGCCGCGTCCTCTTCACGGCCAAGCGCCAGAGGATGGCCGCCGGCATCACACACCGCCACTGCGATCCGCCTGTCGGGTCCCGTCCTGCCTCCACCCAGCGCGGCTTTCACGATCGTCTGTGCATTTTCCAGCGTCAGCATGATCATGGGCCGTAACCTCCTCCAGCGAGCATGCGCCCGGCAATTGCGATCGCCTGTTCAACACTTCGCGCCGTCTCCAGATCCGGCAGGTCAGGACGTTCGATCATCACGATCTGGACGCCCGTAGTGCGGGCGGCCTCGAGCTTTGGAGAAGTGATCTCGCCGCCGGCATTCTTCGTCACCAGATGGGTAATGTGTTCAGTCCGCATCAGCAGGACTTCATCCTCAAGCGCAAAGGGCGGTCGGGCGAGCATGATCCTGTGGGGCGCCAGCGGCTTGCTGTCGAGCCCTTCGATCATCCGGGCGAGAACGGTGATGTCCAGGCGTGCGAGGAAGGGCCCGATCTGCTGGCGCCCGATGGTGACCAGCGCGCGTGCTTTTGCCGGAAGTACGGCCGCTGCCGCTTCCGGCGAGGCCGCGCTGATCCAGTCATCGCCTTCCCGCGCCAGCCAGGGCGGCCGCTCCAGCCGGAAGCAAGGCACGGCGGCGACGGCACTGGCCTGGGCCGCATTCGTGCTCATTCTCGCTGCGTACGCATGTGTCGCATCGATCAGCAGCGAGATATCCTGATCAACGAGATGGGCCGCGAGGCCCGATGCTCCGCCAAAGCCGCCCGACCGGACAGTGCCGGAAGGCATCGCAGGAGCTGACGTTCTGCCGGCCAGGGAGGTTGTGACGTCGAGGCCGGGGTCAGCCGCCAGGGCCTCCGCAAGTTCGCGCGCATCGGCCGTGCCACCAAGGATGAGGATCTTTTTAGCCACGAGGCTCGCTCCGGCCGATGATCCGGCCCTGTCGGTCGATCACCATGACGTCAAACTCGATGGGTGCGTCCTTTATGACAGCAAGAGCTGTTTCCACGGCTGAATTGGCGACACAGTTTGCCAGGTCTGGCCCTCGCTCGCCCGCGAGCGTCAGCGCCTCCAGTGCGGTGTTGCATGCCCTCGCCTGCGCCGCGAGACCTTGGTCTCGAAGCTTCGTCTCAATCCGGCTGGCGAGCCAGTCAAAGTCGACCTGGCTGCGCCCCGAGTGGAGGTCGAGGAAGCCTTGAGCGAGCTTGGTCATTTTCGCAAAACCACCGGCAATTGTGACCTTCGGAACAGGGCGCCTGCGCAGATACTTCAACATTCCTCCGGCAAAATCGCCCATGTCGATCATGGCTTCATCTGGAAGCCCGTAAAGCTTCTGGGCAGCAGCCTCGGAGGTTGATCCCGTAGCGCCGGCAATATGTGGCGTTCCCCGGGCAATGGCGACATCGATACCCCGATGGATTGAATGTATCCAGGCGGAGCAGGAGAACGGGTTCACGATCCCCGTCGTGCCGAGTATCGACAAACCGCCCTTGATGCCGAGACGGGGGTTCCACGTCTTCTGCGCGAGTTTATCTCCGCCCGGGATGGATATCTCCACGACCGCGTCTCCGGAACCGTGGTGCAGTTCTGCGACTTCTGCGATTTCCTTTCGGATCATCTGCCGCGGCACGGGGTTTATCGCCGGCTGTCCCGGCTCGATCGGCAGGCCTGGTAGGGTGACCGTACCCACGCCTTCCCCGGCCCGGAAGCTCACGCCGGAGCCGGCGGTACCGTGTCTCACCCTCGCCAGAACCAGGGCGCCATGGGTGACATCCGGATCATCCCCTGCATCCTTGATGATTCCCGCTTCGGCCCAATCAGCGTTGAGGCCTTCGCGCGCGAGGGGAAACGATGGATTCTGTCCTTTGGGTAGCACGATGGAAACAGGATCAGGAAAGGTCCCGGTCAGAAGCGCCGTATATGCGGCACGTGTGGCCGCTGCCGCACATGCGCCGGTGGTCCAGCCGCGCTTCAAGGGTGCGCAGGATGATCGCGTTGCAGGCTCCATGATGCGCCTCTATACACTGCGCGGTTTGAACGAAATAGAGCCCGCCGCCACATGCCGAACGCCCTGCCCAGAGGCCTTGTCATTGCCGCCCCGTCCTCGGGATCAGGCAAGACCCTGGTGACCCTTGGCCTGCTCAGGGCCCTGGTCAGGGCCGGCTATGATGTTGGCTCTGCCAAGGCGGGGCCGGACTACATTGACCCCAGGTTCCACGAGGCGGCCACGGGAGCGCCTTGCATAAATCTGGATCCCTGGGCCATGCGCGCCGAACTAATCGCCTCTCTTGCCGAAGAGGCAGGGCAAGGCGGACGGCTTCTGATCGCCGAAGGTGTGATGGGTCTGTTCGATGGCGCCGAAACCGGAGAGGGATCGACAGCCGATCTCGCGGGTCTCCTGGGGTTCCCGGTGATCCTGGTGGTGGACGCATTGCGGCAGTCCCATTCGGCCGCGGCACTTGTGCGCGGCTTTGCCACGCACCGCGCCGATTGCCGGATTGCCGGGGTGATCTTCAACAAGGTGGCCACTGACCGGCACGAGAGCATCCTTCGCGCAGCGATGGAGCCGATGGGGATTCCCGTGCTGGGCTGTGTCCGGAACATCTACGATCTTGAAATTCCGTCCCGCCATCTTGGCCTGGTGCAGGCGGCTGAGCATCAGAATCTCGAGGATTTCATCGAGCGTGCGGCAGGGCTCGTGTCTGATGCCATCTCTCTGGAGAAACTCGTAGAGTTGGCCCGGTGCCGGGAGTCCGGCGGAACGGAATCCTCGGTCATCCCGCCCCTTGGTCAGAACATCGCACTGGCGAGCGACCGGGCCTTTGGATTTTCTTATCCTCATCTGCTTGAGGGCTGGCGCCGCAGTGGCGCGCAACTGCTACCGTTCTCTCCTCTTGAGGACGAAGCGCCCGCAGCGGAGGCAGATGCGGTCTATCTCCCGGGCGGTTATCCGGAACTGCACGGCGCGCAACTGGCGGACAATGACCGGTTCCTCGCCGGTCTCAAGGCTCAAGCGGAAAGCGGAAAGCTCATCTACGGGGAGTGCGGCGGCTTCATGGCCCTGGGAGATGAACTGATCGACAAGGCGGGGCAGTCGCATCGTATGGCCGGGCTGTTGCCGGTCGTCACATCATTCGAGAAGCGGAAGCTGCATCTTGGCTACCGGCGGCTTCAAAGCGCTGGCGGTTGCGGATTGCCGGCCAGCCTCCGTGGGCATGAATTCCACTATTCCACCCTCATCTCGCAAGGTGAAGGCGATCCGCTGTTTCGTGCGAAGGACGCTTCCGGCCGGGACCTCGGGGCGATGGGTCTGCGGCGCGGCAATGTAATGGGCTCCTACGCTCATATCATTGATGTAGAGCTCACCGCATGACCGCAGCCATCATGTTTCAGGGCACCGGTTCGAACGTGGGCAAGTCCCTCATAACGGCGGGACTGTGCCGGGCCTTTACGCGGCGTGGTCTAAGGGTGCGTCCGTTCAAGCCGCAGAACATGTCCAACAATGCCGCCGTGACGATTGAGGGGGGAGAGATCGGCCGAGCTCAGGCCTTGCAGGCCAGGGCATGCGGTGTGGAGCCGAGCGTTCAGATGAACCCCATCCTGCTGAAACCGGAGACCGAAACCGGCGCCCAGGTTGTGGTTCGCGGCGAGCGGACCCGATCGCTCAAGGCGCGCGAATACATGAACCAGCGCGAGGCCTATCTGCCGGCGGTCCTCGAGTGCTTTCATTCCCTTCAAAGAGAGGCCGACCTGATCCTCGTGGAGGGTGCAGGTTCGCCGGCGGAGATCAACCTGCGCCGGGGCGATATCGCCAATATGGGGTTTGCACTGAAGGCAAAGGTGCCCGTCGCCCTCGTCGGCGACATCCACCGTGGCGGCGTCATCGCCTCGATTGCAGGCACGATGGATATCATCGATGCCTCGGACCGCGCCGCGATCAGGACGTTCGCCATCAACAATTTTCACGGCGACACTTCGCTATTTGAGGAGGGCCGGGACTTTCTCGTGGAGCGCTGCGGAATACCCTGTGCCGGGGTTGTTCCGCATTTTGCAAATGCCGTCCGGCTGCCGGCCGAGGATGCTGTCGCGCTTGAGGAACCGCTCTTGGACCAGCCCGCGGGCCGTCTGAAGATCGCGGTGCCACGGCTGTCTCGCATCGCCAACTTCGATGACCTCGACCCCTTGCGTCTCGAACCGGACGTTCAGGTGGAGATTGTGCAGCCGGGCCAGCCTCTTCCGGGAGATGCGGAGCTTTTGCTCATTCCGGGCTCAAAGGCAACAATTGGTGATCTGGCGGATTTCCGCGCCCAGGGCTGGGATATCGACCTTGCTGCGCACATCAGGCGGGGCGGACGCGTCATCGGTCTGTGCGGGGGATACCAGATGCTGGGCATGCGTCTGCACGATCCTGACGGCATAGAGGGACCGGCCGGCAGTATCGACGGTCTCGGATACCTTGATGTCGAGACGACCCTTACACCGGCTAAGGCGCTCAGGCATGTCAGCGCTCAGCATGCAGACACCGGCGCCCATTTCGAAGGCTATGAGATGCATGTCGGTCGGACGGCCGGACCGGACCGCGATCGCCCGTTCGCTTTTGTCGACGGTGCTCCCGAGGGGGCGGTGACGGCAGACGGTCTGATTGCCGGCACCTACCTGCATGGTGTGTTTACGTCGGACGGGTTCAGGGGACGCTATCTCACCGGGCTTGGCGCCGAGGCAGATCAGACGCTGTCGTTCGGCAATGCGGTCAATCGGACGCTCGATGAGCTTGCGGAACACCTGGAGGAGCATCTGGATTGCGATCTTCTCCTCTCCATCGCTCAGGAGGGCCTTTGACTGTGGCTCGGCGTGAACATGGCGGGGACCCGCGTGCGGCGCTGGCGCAAGTTGAACCTGGCGGACGCGCTCACGATGACGTTCTGGATCTGTCGACCGGAATAAACCCGGTGTCGTATCGCTTCCGCCCGCTGTCAGGATCGGTCTGGGCAGCGCTTCCCGCGCAGGGCCAGATGGAAGGTCTGCTGTCGGCGGCGCGCGTCTATTACGGTTTGCCTGACGAGACAGGAATAGCGGCTGCTCCGGGTTCGCAAGCACTGATCCAGCTGCTGCCGCGGATCATGGGCCTCTCCCGCGCTCGGATTTTGGGGCCGACATACAATGAGCATGGACACGTCTGGGCGAGCCAAGTTGATGACGTTGCCGAAGTCGACCAGTTGCCGGACGCTCTGCCCGATGGCGCCCTGGTCATTGTGAACCCCAACAATCCGGACGGGCGAAGGACCGGTATCCGGCAGCTTGAAGCCGCCGCGGCCTCTCAGACCGAAGCTGGGGGCTGGCTCGTTGTGGATGAGGCTTTCGTGGATGTTGAGCCGGATCTCTCGGCGGTGAGCCTGTGCCCGCGCTTCAACGTAATTGTCCTGAAGTCTTTCGGGAAATTTTTTGGCCTGGCAGGTCTGCGGCTCGGATTTGCAGTCGCCTCCAGAAGCATGTGTGCCGATATTGAAGCTGCACTGGGGCCCTGGGCGATAAGCGGGCCGGCCCTCTCGATCGGCACCGAGGCGCTCGCAAACCGTCCCTGGCAGACCAGCAACCGGCAGCGCCTCGCTGAAGATTGCGGAAAGCTGGATCATCTCCTGACGGAACGCGGCCTGCACGTGGTGGGCGGCACGTCCCTGTTCCGGCTCGTGGAGGCAGAGCGGGCTCAGGACATCTATCGTTCCCTGCTTTCGGCGGGCATCTATGTGCGGAAGTTCGCCGCTCATCCCCGATGGCTCCGCTTCGGGGTGCCGGATTCTGCCGGGCTCGCGCAACTGCGCTCGGCTTTCGGAAAGATCAGCGCAAGATGACTGTCGCAGAGTTTCTCCAGGCCTCCCTGCTGGTCACCGCAATTGCCATGCTCATCGAGCGCACTGTCGGTTATCCCGACCGCTTGGTGCAGCTTGTCGGTCATCCGGTGATCTGGGTGGGCAACCTGATCGGCTGGTGTGACCTCCGGTTCAACAATCCGGCTTCGCCTGACCCCAGACGGAAGTTTGCCGGGGTCTGCACGCTCCTCTTCGTTGCAGGGGTGACGGGTGCCGTCTCGCTCGCCGCCATGCTGTTTCTGCGCTCCGTGCCGTTCGGATGGATTGCCGAGGCGGTGCTTGCCAGCAGCCTGATTTCGCAGAAGGAGCTTGGCGAACGGGTGGAGGCAGTTGCTGACGGTCTGGACCAGAACCTGGAACAGGGCAGGGAGGCCGTGCGCCACATTGTCGGACGGGACCACCGGTCCCTGAGCGAGAGCGAGGTGGCGAAAGGCGCGATCGAGAGCCTGGCGGAGAATTCATCCGACGGCGTGGTTGCACCGGTACTCTGGATGCTCCTGGGCGGACTTTTCGGGACGGTGCTGTACAAAACGGTAAATACCCTGGACAGCATGATAGGCTACAAGACGGAACGGCACAGGGCCTTTGGCTGGGCGTCTGCCCGGTTTGATGATCTGCTGAACCTGGTTCCCGCCAGGCTGACCGGTTTACTCTACTGTTTTTGCATGCTTTTTCTCGATCGCGGCCGTGCGTCGCTGGGTTGGAAGAGCATGTGGCGCGACGCCCCAAAGCATGTCTCTCCCAATGCCGGCTATCCCGAAGCTGCAATGGCCGGCTCGCTGGATGTAGCGCTTGGCGGGCCGAGATCTTATGGCGGCAATACTGTCGAACTTGCGTATATGGGGTCGGGCCGCCAAACATTGGCTCCGAACGATGTTCGGGCGGCAGTTGCCCTCTACAAGCTGATGCTGACTGTTCTCACGTGCGTGTTGCTCGCACCTGTTATTTTCATGTTTTCGCCTTCAATGTGAGCGGTAAACCTGCGGAAACCAGAACAACGCGCTCGCACACCTCAGCGAGCCGTTGATTAAGCAGCCCGGCTTCGTCCCTGAACTTTCGCGCAAGAGCATTCTCGGGAACAATTCCATATCCCACCTCGTTACTGACCAGAACGAGATGGCCTTTTGCTTCTGCAATTGCCGCTACGAGCTCGGCTCCCTCCGCAGTCACATCTCTTTCGGCCAGCATGATGTTGGTGAGCCAGAGCGTGATGCAATCGACCAGCACAAAGGCGTCCGGCATGCAGTTTTGACGAATAGCGCCGGCCAGATCCATCGGTTCTTCATGGGTTGTCCAGTCCGGTCCGCGGCGGTCGATGTGAAGATCTACGCGCGCCCGCATCTCATCATCAAAGATCTGGGCTGTTGCCAGGTAAATCAGTTTCCGATCGGTGCGCTCCGCCAAACACTCTGCGTAGCGGCTTTTTCCCGAGCGTGCTCCGCCCAGGATCAGTGTAGAGAGATTGTCAGTCATGTCAGTTCTGAACGGTTGTTGCGGGCGCGATAGGCCAGTTCATTAACGGCTCCTTTACCACCCTTTCTAACAGGCGGTTCACCCTGATTTGGCAGAATGACGCCATGTTTGTTGCTTCAGTATCTTGTTGGCGACGTGCTGGTCTGCTTCTGGCGCTGGGTGGCGTCCTGTTGTGCTCAGGTGCCAGTGCGGACGAACCTGCCGGGGCTGAAGTCCTGAACCTGCGGGGACAGATCTACTTTGACCCACCCACGGGAAGCGAAGCCTTTGATATTGCAGTTCCTGTTGTATCCGGCGGCTCGACCGCAGAGTGGCCGAGCCTCGCACCTTCCTTCCCAAGGGAGCCTGTGAGCACCGTTTCGCTGCATGCAGTCCCGAAAGCTCCTGTGCAACTGCGCACATTCACCTATTCGTTCGACTCCGGCCTGTCCTACGCGTTCTCTCCGCACACGAGGTTCAATGTCGACTTTGCAAAGTGGTCCGTCCAACTCGGCATGACGACGCGTCTTCCGCCGATCAACTGAGCTCCCGTGTGATTCTGAGACTTCGGTTGGATGTCATCACGGGTTGCGAAGACGTCATGAGTTCTTCGCAACACAGGTTGAAATCTTGTCTGCGAGCGAGCGCATCATATTGAAATAGTGGTCTTTCCCAGGTTCAAAGCCAGCTCCTGCCGGATCAAGCTGGACGGTATTGGCCGCGGTACCTTCCGTGTAGATCTCGACCTGCCGTGTACCTAGGTGTGGTTCAGAGAAAATACATCTTACCTTGCTGCGCTTGAGCAGCTGCCGCACCTTGCGGACGCGCGCCGCGCCGGGCCTGCGTTCAGGATTTGGATTGATGACAATCGGCGCCTGCAAGCTGTACGCCCGCTCGAAATACTGAAGGGCATCGTGAAATACTGCAAAAGTATCGTCCTGAACGGATCGGAGCTGATCGCGCAGGCTGCCGTCAAGCCTTTGAATCCGTTCCATTGTTGCCTGTCCGTTTCTGGTGATGCGGTCTTCATGCGCCGGGAAGGTCTTGGCGAGAATCCCCGTTGCGATCTCGGTGATCGCAAGCGCATTTCTTGGGGACAGCCAAAGGTGGAGGTCGCGTCGCGAAGCCGTGTGATCGGGTTCCTTGCCAAGAACCTTGTTCTTGCCGTGGTTTCGCAACGTGAGAAGCTCGATTTGCGCTGAATTGCCGAGTTCGACGATTTTTGCGCCGCGAGCAAGTTGGCTCAGCGGGCGCCGAAGCGCGGTTTCCAGTCCCGGGCCAACCCAGAACACGACCCGTGCGTTCTGGAGCGCCCGGGCATCAGAGGGTTTGAGAGAGAACGCATGAGGAGACTGGTTGCCGCGCACGACCAGGGTCGGCGTGCCGACGCCGTCCATGACCGCGCTCACCAGCGAGTGAATCGGCGCGATTGAGGCGACAACGCCGCTGTCCTCTGCCTGTGCGGGCGTCAGCAAAAGAGACATGGCGAAAGCCAGGGTAGGCAGCAATTTCTGCATGACTGAGCACATAGGGCCGGGAGGTGGCCATTTCCATGGAGGACCAGTATCGTATGATATAACATACCATAGTTCGGTGTTTTTTCCGCGCAATGCGATAGTTTGCTGGAGATTGAGAAAGTGACTAATGAGCCCTTGCTCGCCCTGGAAAACGCCGGATTGCAGGTGGATGGACGCTGGCTGGTTCGCAATGTCGACCTCCAGGTGGGGCAGGGCGAGATCGTCACGCTTATCGGGCCAAACGGTTCGGGAAAGAGCACTCTGGTCAAGCTCGGGCTTGGCATCCATCAGCCGAACGAAGGTCGGGCGCGATTGAAGCGCGGCGCGCGCATAGGTTATGTGCCGCAGCGGCTGGCCGTTGCCAGCACCGTTCCCTTGAGCGTACGCAGGTTGATTGATCTGGGCGCCAAGCGCGACAACGAAACGGCGCTGGACGCTCTGGAGGCCGTCGGTATTGCAGACCTGGTCCGCGCACCGGTGCAATCGCTGTCCGGAGGGGAGTTTCAACGGGCGTTGCTGGCCAGGGCCATCGCCGGAAAGCCTGATCTGCTCGTCCTGGACGAACCGGTTCAGGGAGTTGATTTTGCTGGTGAAATCGCGCTGTATGATCTGATCAAGTCTATCAGGGACACCACCGGATGCGGTGTGTTGCTGGTCTCGCATGATCTCCACGTGGTCATGGCCGCAACGGACACCGTGATCTGCTTGAACGGCCATGTATGCTGCCGGGGTACACCCAGGTCGGTTGCTGCCAGTCCAGAATACATCAGGCTCTTTGGCGCGCGGGCGGCTGACGCTCTGGCGGTCTACCATCACGAGCATGATCACACGCACCTGCCGGACGGGCGGGTGCAGCATATGGATGGCACGGTCACCGATCATTGCCACCCCGGCGACGGGCACCACCATGCTTGACGACTTCTTTGCCAGGGCACTGATTGCCGGCATCGGGATCGCGCTCACGGTTGGACCGCTGGGCTGCGTTGTGGTGTGGCGCCAGATGGCATATTTCGGAGATACGATTTCACACAGCGCGCTATTGGGCGCAGCCATTGCAGTTTTGCTTGAGGCCCCGGTCGTGCTGAGCGTATTTGGAGTCGCGGTTGCGGTTTCCGCGTTGCTCCTGATTTTCCAACGAGGCAAGCTGCTCCCCTCTGATGCACTTTTGGGCATTCTGTCCCACTCCATGCTTGCAATCGGTCTGGTGGCCATTGCCAGCATGAGCTGGTTGCGGATCGATGTTATGTCTCTGTTGTTCGGTGATATTTTATCGGTTGGGAGAGTAGACCTTCTGATGATATGGGGTGGCGGTGCGGCTATACTCGCGGTTCTCAGCTGGATTTGGCAGCCTCTGTTGTCCGCCACGATCAACGAGGATCTAGCGCGCGCCGACGGCTTGCGACCGGAGCGGACGGGGATGATCTTCACCCTGCTCCTGGCGCTTGTGATTGCGCTGGCAATCAAGCTGATCGGAATTCTGCTCATTACCGCTTTGCTGATCATTCCAGCGGCCACGGCGCGCCGTTTTTCCAGCGGCCCTGAACAGATGGCCGTCATCGCTGCGGTGCTGGGCGCCGTTGCAGTAGTGGCCGGATTGTTCGGTTCGCTGCATTTCGATACCCCGTCCGGCCCATCGATTGTGGTCACTGCATTCATACTCTTTGTGTTTAGCCACAGCTCTGCACTCTTATCACGAGGTGCCAAATGACGAAGCAAGATCAATCTCTTACCAAGAACCAGTCTCTGGTCTTCAAGGCCCTGGCGGGATCAGAGGTTCCGCTGACGGCCTATGGGCTGCTCGACAGGCTGAGGACGGAAGGTTTCAAGGCGCCGCCGCAGGTGTATAGAGCGCTGGAGGCTCTGGTGGATCGGGGAATGGTCCATAGACTTGAAAGTTTGAATGCCTTCGTGGCCTGTGCCCATGAGTCCTGCCACCCATCCGGGCTCGTAGCCTTTGCAATATGTGATGACTGCGGGCAAGCTACTGAATTCAATGATGAATTTGTCGCCCAGAGGCTGCAGTCTTGGAGCGCAGAACGCAGCTTCAAACCCCATCGGACCACGATCGAAATCCGTGGCGAATGCGGGGAGTGTCACGGTTTAACCTGCTGAAATCAATATCTGAATCCGATATGTAGACCGCCAAAAGGCCCGCTGTCACCGGTGTCGATATTGTACTCGAAGCCCGCCTCGGCCGAGAAGTAGACCTCGCCTAACCATCTGAAATCATGACTGTAATTTCCGGCGGTCAGGCTACTTCTAACGATCTCGTAGTCATCGCCGACACTGCCTGAAGCGGTGATGCCGAGCCGCAGGCCGTTATTCATTTGAAACTCGGGTTTCACCTGCGCCCAAACCTCATTGAAGCCGGTAACGTAGCGCGCACTCGCAGAAATCCGCCAGTTTTGATCTATTCCGTAGCTGCCCGCCAGAGCCGCACTGGCCCCAACTCTGCCCCGTGTCAGCGAACT
>JBCCEL010000053.1:0-23173 GCA_039030315.1 Pseudomonadota bacterium | reverse complement strand
CGTCGCTTGAGGGCGGCGGACAGCTCATTGACACCCTTGTCCCGGTTGTTCGCAGTGGCGATGATGTTGAAGCCCCGCGCCGCATAGACGGCATCATTGAGTTCAGGCACCGGCAGCATCTTTTCAGACAGGATGGTGATCAAGGTGTCCTGAACATCGGATCCCATCCGGGTGAGTTCCTCCAGCCGGCAGAGCTTGCCGGTTTCCATGGCGCGGTAGAGCGGCGTTGGCACAAGCGCATTCCTGCTTGGGCCCTTCGCCAGGAGTTCCGCATAGTTCCAGCCGTAGCGGATCTGGTTTTCATCGGTTCCGGCGGTGCACTGGATGGTCAGCGTCGAGTCGCCGGCGACTGCGGCGGAAAGGTGTTCTGAAACCCATGACTTGGCCGTCCCCGGCACGCCGAGCAGCAGCAATGCCCGATCTGTAGCCAGAGTCGCGACAGCCGTTTCTATCAGGCGCCTGTCCCCTACATACTTCGCCGAGATATCGGTTCCTCCGGCTTTGCCGCCCATGAGATAAGTCACTGCAGCCTGAGGAGACAGCACCCAACCTGTCGGCTTGTCGGCGGTATCATTGGCAGCGAGTGCCTCCAGTTCGGCGGCATAGAGCTGTTCGGCAGGCTTTCTGATGATTTCGGTCACCGCTTGGGGTCCTCTCGCTTGGGAAGGGATTCATTGAAGCGCAGCATCTCGAGCTTGGGATCAATCGCCATCAGCCCGGCATCGGTCATCTCTCTCAAAAGCCCGGATGCCGCAGGCGCATCCGCCAGAAGACCCAGAGCATAGAGATCAATCGCTACCGCGTTCTCGCGTCTGGTCCGTCCCGCTGAGGATTCTTCGGCGCTGAATTTTTCAACGGCGCGCCCAAGCTCCTGGACCGCTGGCGACCGCATGATTTCGGCTCCCTGCAATTCCCCCAGACGGTCCCCGGCACAAAGCACGGCATCCGTCAGATCGGCCTCGGTCGTTCCCACGATCGCGGCGGCGAGGCTCGCCCGATCTGCAGGTTCCAGCCTCTCCGCAACCACAGGGACCTGGCCCGACAAACCATTCTCGACGAGCAGGCCTGCAAATCTGTGAGCGCAAGCATCGCTCCCCGTGACGGCAACCATTGCGCAGAGGCTCGCCGTTGCCTGAGCATCATTGAAGGCCCAGGCCTCGAGAAAGTCGCCCTCCGAAACATTCAGCGCACGGGAGAGCCCCTGCAGAGCAACCTGCTCGAACAGCTCCGCCCGACGTCTTCTCTGGGCATCCGTTTTCAGCTTGTTGGCGGACACCTTGAGCTTTCTGGAGAGGAGACCCTTCTTGCCGAGCTTGAGAAAACCGGCAAGTTCCGTCTCCAGCTCGCCAGCATCCACCCCCTGCCCGAGACGCGCCAAGAACGCTGCAGCGAGTGTCTTGACCTTGCCTGATCGATCCGCGAGCAAGCTCTTGAGGAAATCCGCATCCTCGGCCGACAGGTTCTCGGCCAGCAGCTCCACGAGGCGCAGCCGCTGTTCGGCCGGTAGATCCGGAGCCTTGGCTTCAATGAGGCTGCCAGCTGCTGAGGGGTCCGACCGGCGCAACGCAGATAGCTCGGCCCGGCGTTCGGCGGGCGTAAAGTAGTCCCAGTTTTCGGCGGTAAGCGCTACCGGCTCATGTTCAGACATCCGTCCGGTGTCCTGCGCCGCCTGCCAGCCAAGCCAGGGCAGGTAGACCTCAGGCACGTCTTCATCGCGCGGCGAAGGCATCCAGTCGGCCGGGTGTGCCACATAGCCTCTGGCAGCAACAAACCTTAGCAGAGTTGACTCCTGCCAGCGATCTGACCTTGCCGCCTCAAACAAGCGGCGGAAACGTGGACGGGCCTGGTCAGGCAAAACCGGGTACGCCAGCCTGGGCACATCGGTCATGGCCACGAGATCCTGCGCCGGCACAGGATCCAGGGCCAACTGCAGGGCCTGTCCCACCAGCGCCACCAGCCTCAGTTCCGATTCGACCGCTTCCACCGCAACCAGGTCACGCCATTCATCAGGAGCATGCCGGACCGCGCTGCTGCCGGTCATCCAGCTGGCCTTGATGCGCTCATAGGAGTGTTCAATCTCAGCCATGGAGTGTGATCGTTCCCCAGTCAGCACTTGTGGCCGCAAGCAGGTCGCAGCGTACACCGTTCCAGATTCCGGCCGTGGCTGCGAAGTTCGTGCCGAAGGCAATCTCCGGTACATCTCCAAGCACGGGCAGCACGCCGGAGCCGTCACCGGCCCTCCACCAGATCTCCCCGCCCGGAGTACGGCATATCCGGCCGTCCGGCAGAAGGACGGGCGTAGCAAGTGTCCAGGGAGCATGATCAAGTGCGGCCTGCCAGCTGCCGAGCAGCCCATTCGGCCCTGGCTGGGGCCATACTGCCGGTCCATCATCCTCCTCCACCGGCCTGCGGTCAGCGATCAGCGCTCTCAGCGGCGCCCCTGCCCTGTAGAACGCCAGTTCGCCTTGAAAGCGTTCCCCTGCCGTAAACGAGTTGCCACGCCGTCCGGTGGCGGCCGGAAAGAAATCAAGCAGGAGCGCAAAGCGCTGCGGTCCCGGTCGCAGGTTCAGAAGCCAGGTTGACTGTGCAATGAGACCATCGCGCCGTGTGACCACCCGCTCATCCAGAACCTCCCAAACGCTGTTGACGCGAGGCGTTTCCGGATCATCGAGAACGGCGTCTCTGGTCTCCGACGAGGTCACAGTCCGCTTCAGATCCGGGTCCTCCGGGTCGAGCCGCCAGGCCCTGGCCAATAACACCAGCTTGCCGAGTTCGCTGATCAGGGCGTCAGGGCGCTCTTCCGGCTTCAGGACCAGCACCCGTGCCGGCATTTCGTCGAGCCGGCCCGCCAGGCCACCTGCCTTGGCATCGATCATCCGGGCCGCGATCTGCCGGCAGCGGTCCGTCATCTCGTTGAGGAACCCGGCGAGCCCGAGCCGCAGCTGATCGGCGATCCATTGCTCAAGCTCATCCAGTCCGTTACGCACGGCCCGGAGATTGTCCCTGGCGCGCTTTTCAGCCTGAGCTTTCTGACGCGCCTGCTTTCTCGGATCAGGCGCTGCTTCCGGTTCGTCTTGCTGGGCCGCCGCCAGGCTCTTTGCCGGCCCGGGAGGTTTTTCTGATTCCGCCGCGCCTGCCGCCTTGCGCCGCCGGCCGACCCAGTCGGTCACCCATTCGGGCACATCTCCCGAAATGAACGCGGCCTCCTCCTCCGCATACATCCACATCAGCGCGAGCGAATGCTTGCAAGGGAACTTGCGGGAAGGACACGTGCACTTATAGCCAAGGTCGTCGGTGTCAGCGATCACCCGGTAAGGGTTGGCGCCCGAACCCTGGCATTCACCCCAGATCAGGCCTGCCGCAGGATTTTGCCCCAGCAGCGGCCATTTCTGAGGCTTCAGGAGCTTGGAAGCGGCTTTCAGAGACGCCTGGTCCGGCGCCAAAGCCTCAACGTTCTGCAGGTCAATGCCCATTCTTTGCCCGGCACAAGATGGATCCGGCGAATCAGATGCTCTCCCGGAATCTACATAGATATTCACGTGTGAGCGAAGACCCAGCGTTCTGAGTTCTCATCACTGTTGCGATGTGCCGCGCAAGACACGACGTCTGGAGAAGCTGGCTCTTGCCCAGCAGGGGCATACCGGGAAGGCCGCCACCTGGAATCTGGCATAGGCGGACTGGCCGGATACGGCGTCTTCGAACTATGCTCCGGTATCAACTTTGCGACACTGGTTCGAAGCACCGAAGTGGAGGAACTTGGTTTGCCTGATGCGGGAACATTCTTTGCGGTGGTCGGCCCCAGCGGAGCCGGCAAGGATACACTCATCGCAGCTTCCCGCAATCGACTGGAACATCGGCCCGAGTTCGTCTTCCCTCGGCGCTGGATCACACGCCGTCCTGATCAGGGCAGTGAAGATCACATTGCGGTGGACCTGGGCGAATTTTACTGCCTCAGGGACCAGGGCCGGTTCTTGCTGACCTGGCGGGCGCACGGACTGAACTATGGCATTCCCGCCGAAATCACCCGGCATCTTGAATACGGTCAACACGTGATTGCCAATCTGTCCCGCAGCGTGCTGCAGCAGGCATCAAAGCTGATGGTGAACATGCGCATCGTCCACGTTACGGCTCCGCCGGACATTGTTTCGATGCGGCTGGCCGCGAGGGGTCGGGAGGATCGAGAACAGATCCGGGCACGGATGCTCCGCCCGTCGCCGGACCTTTCCACGATAGCAACAGTAACGGAGATCGACAACGGCGGCACGCTTGATGAAGCGGCTGAGGCTTTCATGCGCTGTCTTGAGAGCGGGACCGGCGGATCCATTTCAGCGACCTGACGGGTTTGCACGATAGAAGATCAATGCAACAGAAACGACCCATGCAAAGAGAGCCCTCCGCTTTCGATCAGACAAAGCAAGGTGAGCACATCAGAACAATTGTCGGAGAAATCAGCGCTGTTTGGCAGGCCCTAGGGGAATCGAACCCCTCTTTCCAGGTTGAAAACCTGGCGTCCTAACCGATAGACGAAGGGCCCACAGTCGCGATGAGCGCCTCTCTCTAACGGCAGTGATTTCGAATTGCAAGCGCTGTTTAACAGCTATCCCGGCGGCCCTGAAGGCACGGCGAGATCGTCTATCAAGAGCTGCGGCGAGCGCGATCCGCCCCAGTCGTTCGCCGCCAGCCGGCCGGCCACATGCAGCGGCATTTGACGTTCCGACAGGAGCATTTCGCCCAGTTCCGTGCCCATCGAGCGGAAGGCGATTGCCTTCAGCCTTTTCCCGTCTCCGGCGACCAGCTGACAGCGCACGTGGTCACTGCCGGCGACATCCGCATAAGCGATCCGGTGGGCGGGAAAAGCGAAGACCGGCTGCGGATTGCCGGCGCCGAACGGGCCGGCGCACTCCAGACGATCGATCAGCTCCATAGTCGCGCCGCCCGCAGACAGAGCACCGTCCATCTCAAGCGCGGACTCGGAGATTGCCTTCAGTGCGCTGTCCTGAAGAGCCTCTTCCATGAACGCCCTCAGAGAGCCAAGCTGTTCCTTTCGGACAGTGAGTCCGGCGGCCATGGCATGGCCTCCACCCTTTTCCAGAACGCCCGCTTCAACGGCCGCGGTCACCGCGGCTCCGAGATCCACCCCCGCGATGGACCGGCCGGACCCCGTTCCCACTCCGGCGGAATCGTAGCCAATGGCCAGGGCCGGACGGGCAAAGCGCTCCTTCAACCGGCTCGCGACCAGGCCAAGCACACCCGGATGCCATTGATCGCCAGCGACGATCACGATCGGCAGGTTCGTCTGGGATCCGAGTGACTTTTCCGCTTGGGCGACCGCCTCATCCACCAGTCTCAATTCGATCTCCTGGCGCTGGCGGTTGAGCTGTTCCAAAGCCTGCGCCGCCTCTTTCGCATCTCCTGTGTGCTCCGCCCGCAACAGCCTGATTGCAAGCTCGCTCTGCCCGAGACGGCCGGCAGCATTGATGCGCGGCCCCAGCAGAAAGGCCAGTGCGTGGGCATCCGGCCGTCTGCTCAGCCGCGCCGCGTCCGCCAGGCAGGAGATCCCGAGGTTCCGACGCTGGCTCATCACCTTGAGCCCTTGCGTGACATAGGCCCGGTTCACACCCGTCAGGGGAACGACATCACACACTGTGCCAAGCGCCACGAGATCGAGCCAGGCCATCAGATCAGGCGCCTCCGTGCCCTGGCGCTCGAACCAGCCGCGCGCTCTCAGGGTGCGATTGACGGCGGCAACAAGCAGGAACGTTACGCCCACTGCCGCGAGATGGCCCTGGCCGGAGAGGTCGTCCAGCCGGTTCGGATTGATCACGGCCGACGCCCGCGGCAGCACCTCGTCCGCCTGGTGATGATCGACGATCAGCACATCAAGGCCGAGCTCTGCCGCATGCTCCAGCGGGTCATGCGCGCGAATTCCGCAATCCACGGTGATCAGCAGCTCCGCCCCGCGCTCCTTCAGCGAGGTAATCGCCTCACGGTTCGGACCGTAGCCTTCAGTGAGCCGGTTCGGGATATGCACATCGGCTGCAAGACCGACGGCACCCAGATAGTTCAGCAACAGTGTCGAGGATGTCGTGCCGTCCACGTCATAGTCGCCGATAATTGCGATGCGCACCTGGTTCTCTATCGCCGAGGCGAGCCGTTCTGCGGCTTTGTCCATATCCACCAGAGAACTCGGATCGGGCATAAGCTCCCTGAGGCTGGGCGAAAGGAAGGACTGCACATCGGCCGGCTCGACGTTCCGGGCAGCCAGCACCCTGCCGAGAAGATCGGGCAGACCCGCCTGTTGGGAAATTGCTTGTGCAGATCGCGCTGAATGCGGTCTGGCGCGCCAGGTTCTGCCGGTCAGAGACCTGCCGACCCCGAGAAACGGCCGATCCGCGTCACCGTTTCTCAAGCGAATTTGGACGTGGCGTGCTGCGCCTTGATCCAGCGTAGAGTACCATTCGCTGAGCGCATAACCACGGTCTCGGTTGAAATCGTGCCGTTATTGAACTTCACACCCTGCAGCATCGAGCCGGAGGTCACACCTGTTGCTGCGAAGATGACCTCGCCGGACACCATCTCTTCCATGGTGAACTTCCGCTCAAAGTCCTCAACGCCCATCTTGGCCGCACGGGCTTTCTGCTCGGCGCTCTGGGTCACCAGCCGACTCTGCATCTGGCCGCCCGTGCAGCGCAGCGCAGCCGCTGCCAGCACCCCTTCCGGGGCACCACCGATGCCCATATAGATATCTACACCGGTATCTTCCGGCGTGGTCGTGGCAATCACGCCCGCCACGTCTCCATCGGTGATCAGGAGGACGGATGCGTCGACGCTCCTGACAGCTTCGATGATCCTGGCATGCCGGGGCCGGTCCAGGATGCAAGCTGTGATCTCGCGCGGGCTGACGCCTTTGGCGTCCGCAAGCCGTCTGATGTTCTCCTCTGGCGGCACATCAAGATCAACGACGCCGGGCGCGTAGCCGCCGCCTATGGCAATCTTCTCCATATAGGTGTCGGGCGCGTGCAGGAGGGTTCCGCCATCGGCAACCGCGATGACCGTCAGCGCGTTCGCCATCGCCTTCGCAGTCAGGGTCGTGCCCTCCAGCGGGTCGAGTGCGATATCAACCTTCGGCCCTTTCCCGGTTCCCACCTTCTCTCCGATGTAAAGCATGGGAGCCTCGTCGCGCTCTCCCTCACCGATGACGACGGTTCCGTCGATGTCGATCCTGTTGAGCTCGTCGCGCATGGCGTCAACGGCGACCTGATCTGCGGCCTTTTCATCACCGCGCCCCCGAAGCCTGGCCGCAGCCACGGCAGCACGCTCTGTTACCCTCGCGATCTCGATCGCCAGCTCCCGTCCGAGCCCTTTGCCTTTTCCACCCATCTTCAACCCCTACTCGCTCCCTAGAAAGCGCTCAATGCGTATCATCCGGGGCGTGCTGGCGAGATGGCCGCCCTCTTCTATCTTTCGTAGTGCAGCTCTCACATCGCGCTCAAGCGTATCATGCGTGATAATGATGAACGGCGCGGTTTCGCGGCCAGCCGGGCCACCGGCGGCATAGGAAGTGTGCTGCATGATCGATTCCAGGGAAATGCCGAGATCAGCCATGCACTGCGCCACCGCCGCAACTTCTCCCGGCTGATCGAACAGCTCCAGGGCAATGTAGTAACCGCCCTCATGGGCGCGCATCTGCGCCTTTCTGTAAGGTTTCAGCTGACTGGTCGGCAACCCGAGCGGGGGCACGATGTTCCCTCTGGCTATATCCACGACATCCGCCATGACCGCAGACGCTGTCGGACCGGCACCGGCGCCGGCGCCATTGAGCATGAGATTGCCGACAAAGTCACCCTCCAGGCCGACCGCGTTAAAGACACCGTCAACCTCGGCAATGTTCGATCCCTTGGGAACCAGAGTGGGATGTACACGCTGTTCAATCCCGTCCTCGGTTTCCACCGCAACGCCGAGCAGCTTGATCTTGTACCCGAGGTCGCTTGCCGCCTTGATATCCTGCAGAACGATCTCTTCGATTCCCTCGACATAGATCGCCGAGAAATCGATCTCGCAGCCGAATGCCAGCGAGGTCAGGATCGCCAGTTTGTGGGCTGCATCAAAACCGCCAATGTCAAAGGAGGGATCGGCCTCGGCATAACCCAGGTCCTGTGCCTCTTTCAGGACGTCGCCGAAATCGCGCTCCTCGTTCCTCATCTTGGTAAGTATGAAGTTGCACGTGCCATTCATGATGCCGAAGACCCGGGCTACACGGTTTGCCGCAGCGCTCTCGCGCATGGTCTTCACGATCGGGATTCCGCCGGCGACCGCGGCCTCGTAGTTGAGCGCGACGCCGTTGTCCTCGGCGAGGCGTGCGAGGCCGTTGCCATGCATCGCGAGCAGCGCCTTGTTGGCGGTCACCACGTGTTTACCGGCCCGAAGCGCCGCTTCCACCGACGATTTGGCTGGATCGTCCTCACCACCCATAAGTTCGACGAACACATCAATCTTGTCGGATACCGCAAGATCCTGCGGAGTAGCGATCCACTCCGCTCCCGACAGGTCGATACCCCGATCTCTCGCGCGGTCACGCGCGGTAACCGCCGAGATCTCTACGGCCCGCCCGGAGCGCGAGCTGAGCAGATCCCTATGCTTTGCAACAATGTTGGCAACGCCGACGCCGACGGTTCCGAGCCCGGCGACGCCCAGCCTGAGTGGCGAGGTCATGAATTCAGCTGCTTCGAATCAAATGACGATCAAGTTCCGTCCTTATGAAATGGACGGCGCGCGGATGCAATGATCCGCTTTGCGTTCCAGCAGCACTGAAGATTTTGACGGCCCGTTTTCCACAGGGCCTTTGGCCCGTCGCCTACTGCAGGACGATGTCAACGCGGTTTGCGTTCTTTCCCCGCGCGGCCCGCTCATCCGCCGTGGTAACGATCATATCCTTGGCCGTCAGTCCGTAGACACGCAGAAACATGCTGGCTGCCTTGGCCCGGCGGTTTGCCGCCAGACGCGCCTTGGCGCGGGCTTTGGCGTGCTTTTTGCCCTTTCTGGACTGCGCAATCCCGATCACCTTCACCTTGCGCTTGTCCGTCTTGGCTTTCTGCACCAGAGCAGACAGATCCGCGGTTTGATCGCTTGCCAGGGTGTAGCTGTCCTTTGGGAAGGTCAGCGACATGCGGCTCAAGGTACGCTTGGTACTCGCCGCCGTACCCGTGGCGGCATTGCCGAGCGCTACGGTTTTCACCGCTTTCTCGCCGGGCTTGAGCGCGACTTCGGCCGGCACTTTCAGGTCTGCGGTGGTCAGGGTCCCGGATCTTGCCGGCGCCGGAACAGCGGCATCAGAAGCGCCGGTCCCGTCTATGGAGCCGGTAAGGATCGAGGTGTCGGCGATCTGGACAGTTCCAGGCTGGTTTCCGGTGACAGAGCCTGTCGTCTCCGTGGATGTTGTCTTGCAGCCTGCCAATACCGAAACGGCGGCACCGACGATCACTGCACGGCCAAACAAGCCACCCCACCCACTGCACCGATTACGCATCACCAAATTCCCCTTCACGTGCCGAGGATCCGGGAGAGGACCCTTGGCTCCCAATCCGTGATGCGATTGTCTCGCGAAGGATTTAAGAGGCCGTTAACCGCCACTTTCCGGCACTTATGCGCCTTCTGCCCAATTGAATTGTCGAAACTGCATCCTATAACCTGTGTAAACCCCAACTGGAGTTCGTCCCCATGGCCAGCGGCACCGCCCATCCCGCAAACTCAGCATTTCTTTCACAGACCGTCAGCAATCCGGAGGAGTTCGTGAACAACATGGCGAAAGTCATGGACCATTCGGCGCAGATTGCGGGCTTGCTGGCAAAAAAAGCTGAAGCCATGGGCGGCGCGCCGGAAGATGCGATGGAAGGGGCGGAGGACAGTTCATCGGAGTTCGGCAGGGTCGCAGACACGCTTATGCAGGTTGCCCGCGACTATGCGGAGCATCCTGACAAGATGATCGAACAACAACAGAAGCTCTGGCAGGGTCATGCCGCGATCTGGCAGAACGCCTGGCAGCGGTTTCTGGGGCAGGAGGATATCAAGCCGGTAGTCTCGCCGGAGCCCGGCGACCGGCGGTTCAAGCATGAGGACTGGAGCGCAAACCAGGCATTCGACTTCTTGAAGCAGTCCTATCTGTTCACGACCCGCTGGGCGGGGGAAGCGGTCGAGGACGCACATGGCCTCGACGACCATACCCGGCACAAGGCGAAGTTCTACGTCGAGCAGATCGCCAATGCCGTTTCCCCGACAAACTTCGCCTTCACCAATCCGGAGGTCCTGAAACTTGCCCTGGAGACAAACGGGGCAAGCCTGGAAAAAGGCTTCCGGCAGTTTGCCGAGGACCTGGAGAAATCCGAAGGCGAGTTGCAGATCACGCAGACCGACATGGATGCCTTTGCCGTGGGCGAAAACATGGCCCTTTCGCCTGGAAAAGTAGTCTTCCAGAACGATCTGATCCAGCTCATCCAGTATGAGCCCACGACCAAGAAGGTTTACCAGAAGCCGCTACTGATCATCCCGCCCTGGATCAACAAGTTCTACATTCTCGATCTCAATCCGCAGAAGTCGTTCATCAAGTGGGCTGTGGATCAGGGGCTGACCGTGTTCGTGATCTCCTGGGTCAACCCGGATGAGCGCCTCGCGATGAAGACCTTCTCCGACTACATGCATGAAGGCGTTTTCGCGGCCTGTTCGGCCATAGAGGACGCAACAGGCGAGAAGCAGGTCAGCGCCATCGGCTACTGCATCGGCGGAACGATGCTTTCGGCAAGCCTGGCCTACGCGGCGGCCAAGGGCGATGACCGGATCTCCGCGGCCACGTTCTTCACCACCCAGGTCGACTTCGAGCAGGCAGGCGACCTCAAGGTATTTGTGGATGAAGAGCAGATCAGCGCGGTCGAGCGCCGTATGGCCGACCGGGGCTACATGGAAGGTGCGCGCATGTCCAAGGCCTTCAACATGCTGCGCTCCAACGATCTCATCTGGTCATACGTCGTGAACAACTATCTGAAGGGCAAGGAGCCGTTCCCCTTTGATCTGCTGTTCTGGAATGCGGATCCGACCCGTATGCCGGCAGCCACCCACAGTTACTATCTGCGCGAGTGCTATCTGCACAACAATATGAGCCAGGGCCGGATGGTGCTGGACGGCGTCAAGATCGATCTGAGCAAGGTGGACGTTCCGGTCTACAATCTTGCCACCCGGGAAGACCACATCGCCCCCCTGCCCTCAGCCTTCAAACTCGGCAAGTATTTCAGCGGCGACACCCGGATGGTGGTTGCCGGTTCAGGTCATATCGCCGGGGTGGTCAATCCTCCGGAGGCAAACAAGTACCAGTACTGGCTCAATGACAAAGGCGCCGACACCCTGGAGAAGTGGTTGGAGGACGCCGAGGAGCATCCCGGCTCCTGGTGGCCGGACTGGGCGGAGTGGACCGCCGGGCACTCCGGCAAGATGGTGCCCGCAAGGAAGCCCGGCAGCGGAAAGCTCAAGCCCATCGAGGACGCACCGGGAAGCTATGTCAAGGTGCGCAGCTGAGGGTCAGCGGGAATAGAACCTTCCCAGGATGAGGCGCCAGGCCTGTTCCGCCTGGCGGCGCCGGCCCGTTGCCAGGTTCGACAGGCAGAATGACATGAGTTGGGGATAGGCCAGCATTCCATCTTCGGCCGTACCCGTGCCAAGTGCGATCAGCGCCTCCAGCGCTCTCGCTCTCCAGGCGTACTGTTCCCGGCATTTCAGACGATATTCCGGCCCGCCAAACAGAAGGTTGCGCCAGGCCGGCACGCGCGCCGGAGGCACAGATCCAACCTCGTTCGCGCCGTGCTGAACGTAGTCAACCAGTGTCCGGTCCAGCAATCTTACCTCTCCCAGCACGCTCGCCACCAGGGCGACCCAATGATCGTGTAGCATCTGCGACGTTGCCGCCATCGGGAAGCCGGACGATGCCTCGGCAACATCCTTCCGGAACACTGCGGTCATTCCGGTGACGGAGTTCATGACAAGAAGAGCCAGGGTTTCCATCGACGGTGATCTGCGCTCAAGCGCGAACATGGAAGGGGCAACAAGACTGCCGTCACGGCCGACAATCCTCGCATCGTGGTGACAGAGCGAGACACCCAAGCTCTGCATAGCCTGCACCTGCTCGCGGAGCTTGTCCGGCGACCAGACATCATCCTGATCGCAGAAGGCAAAAAGGTCATCGGAACGGGCACTTCGCTTCAGAGCGAGCGCCAGACCCCGAGCGAAATTGCCGTGAACGCCGACACGTTCGGAGAACTGTTCCAGATGAATCCTCCCGTCGTCTGCCGTCTTGACCACGGCCGACACATCGTCCGGATGTGGTCCGTCCGCCGCAATGATCAATTCAAACTCTGTGTGAGCCTGCGCCAGCAGAGACTCAAGCTGACGCTCAAAGAGCTTCAGGTCGGGCTCAAAAAGCCCGAGAACGATCCAGACCTTTGGCCCGCGATCAGCCGGCATCCGACCTGTCGAGCAGCCTTGGCAGCACCTCCTTTAACGCTTCACGATAGCCCGCCGGAGCAAACCCGAAGCGCCGCAAAAATTTGCCGCTGTCCAGTCTGGAGTTAGACGGCCTCCTGGCCTTCGTCGGAAAGGCGTCAGTCGTGACCGCCTCAACCGGGACATCCGGTCCACCCAAAACGGTGCCCTGCCGGATGATTTCACAGGCAAAATCGTGCCAGGTCCCCTCTTCCGCCCCCGCCAGATGGTAAGTTCCCCAGACCGGCTCCTGGCCGCCAGCTCTGACGGCATCCAGTACTTTGAACACGGCCTCGGCGATATCGAGCGCACTCGTTGGATTTCCGCGCTGATCGGATACCACGGAAAGCTGACCGGCCTCGACGGCCCGGCGCAGGATACTTTTGACGAAGTTGCGACCAAACGAACTGTAGACCCAGGCCGTCCGCATCACCACATGCGCCGGATTTTCCGATATGACCCGGCGTTCACCATCGAGCTTGCTCTGTCCGTATGCGGTCACCGGCCCGGTATCGTCCTCCTCCAGATAAGCGCGATCAAGCGTACCGTCGAAAACGTAGTCGGTGGACAGCTGGATGATCAGCGCCCCTGCCTCGCGTGCGGTCCGTGCCAAACGGCCCGCCGCATCAGCGTTTATCCTTTGCGCAAGTTCAGGTTCGTCTTCAGCCTGGTCAACGGCGGTGTAGGCTGCCGCATTCACGACAGCGTGGGGCTTCAATCTGGCAATTTGGGCTTCCACTCCGGCCACCTCTGCCAGATCGAATTCGGGACGCGCCAGAAAGACAAGCTCAATCTCCGGCCAGTCCGCCTGCCGTTCTGCCAGGGCCTGCGCCACCTGCCCCTTCTTGCCGGTGACGACAACCCTCATTCAGCGCTCTCTACCTTGCCGAGCCGTTCACCTGCATAGGCCTTCTCCCGGATGGGACGCCACCAGGCCTCGTTCTCAAGATACCACCGCACGGTTGCCCGCAGTCCGTCCACGAAGCTGAACGCGGGCTCCCAGCCGAGTTCGCGCCTGATCTTGCTGCAGTCGATAGCATAGCGCCGGTCGTGGCCGGGACGGTCCTCCACATGCGAGATCAGGGAGCGGTGCGTCTCGCCGGTCGGCCGCGGCCTGAGCTCATCCAACAGGTCGCACAAGGTTTCGACGACCTGCATGTTTGTCCGCTCCGCATTACCGCCGACATTGTAGGACTGGCCCGGTTCACCATTTTGGGCAATCAGCTCCAGTGCCCTGGCATGATCCTCAACATGCAACCAGTCCCTAACGTTCAGCCCTGAACCGTAAACCGGCAAAGCCTCGCCATGGAGGGCATTTAGGATCATTAACGGAATCAGTTTCTCAGGAAACTGGCAGGGGCCGTAATTGTTCGAACAGTTCGACAGGACCACGGGCAGTCCGTAGGTCTCGTGCCAGGCGCGGACGAAATGGTCCGAGGAGGCCTTCGAGGCCGAATAGGGTGACGATGGCGCGTAAGGTGTTTCCTCGGTGAAGATGCCGCTGTCGAACGGCAGGTCTCCGAACACCTCATCCGTGGAGATATGGTGAAAGCGGAAAGCCTGCTGCCTTCCCTCATCAAGGGCCATCCAATATGGGCGGACAGCCTCGAGCATGGAGAACGTGCCGACGACATTCGTTCGAAGGAATTCAGCCGGTCCCTCTATCGATCTGTCGACATGGCTTTCCGCAGCCAGATGCATGACCGTGTCGATGTCGTGGGCCTTGAGCAGATCGAGAACGGCGCCGCGGTCACAGACATCACCCTTGACGAACCGGTAATTGGGCTGCCTCTCCACCGAGGCGAGAGAGGCCAGATTTCCGGCATAGGTCAGCTTGTCGAAGTTCACCACATGGTGGCCATTGGCAACAAGCTGCCGACAGACCGCCGATCCGATGAAGCCCGCTCCGCCCGTCACCAAGATACGCATGGCAAATCCTAGTTGTCCCAGCTGTCCGGCAGATCGGCATCCGCCAGCGCTGGAGCTGCTCGATCTTTCTCGGAGAGTTCCGGCTGATGCCCGTTGACCGGCCAGTCGATGGCCAGCTGCTCATCGTCATAGCGGATCGAACGGTCGCAGTCCGGCGCATAAACAGCAGTCACCTTGTACTGGACCTCGCAATCAGGTTCCAGCGTCAGAAATCCGTGCGCAAAGCCTTTGGGAACGAAGAGCTGGTTCCAGGCCTCCGCGGAAAGTTCAACCGAAAGCCACTTACCGAAGGTGGGCGAGTCCCGTCTGATATCCGCCACAACATCCAGTATGCGGCCTTTGGGCGCCCGTACAAGCTTGTCCTGGGCAAACGGGGGCAATTGATAATGCATCCCCCTCAAGACATTGGCGGCTGCCGAGTAGGAGTGATTGTCCTGCACCCATTCGCGCGCCAGGCCGGCTGCGGCGAGCTTTGGTCCGTTGAACGTTTCCGAGAAGAAGCCGCGGCTGTCCCCGAACTTCGGCGGACTGATCTCATAGACGCCGGGCAGCGCCAGCTCTCGCACCTCCAGGCTCATGCGCGTCCGTCCCCCACAAGGCCTCTCAGGTAGTCGGAATAGCCGGTGTTGCCCAGTTCCGCAGCGCGCTTCAGGACATCCTCCTCGGTCACGAACCCCTGGTGAAGCGCGATCTCCTCCGGACAGGCGATCTTGATCCCCTGACGGGATTCGATGGTGCGGACGAAGGAGGAGGCATCATGCAGGCTGTCATGGGTGCCGGTATCGAACCAGGCAAAGCCGCGGCCGAAACGCTTCACCTTCAGCTCGCCCCGGTCCAGATAGCGCCGGTTGACATCCGTGATCTCAAGCTCGCCGCGCGGCGAGGGTTCCAGAGACCTCGCGATATCGACGACCTGGTTGTCGTAGTAATAGAGCCCTGTCACGGCCCAGGAGGATTTTGGCTGCTCCGGCTTTTCCTCAATCGAAGTGGCCACCCCGGACCCCTCATCGAACGCCACCACACCATAGCGCTCCGGATCGCTCACCTGACAGGCGAAGACCACCGCCCCGTTTTCGCTTGCCGCCGCCTCGGCGCAGATGCCGCTGAGACCGCCGCCATAGAAGATATTGTCTCCCAGGATCAGCGCCGACGGCGAGTTACCGACGAAGTCAGCCCCGATCAGGAAGGCTTCGGCGAGCCCATTGGGCTGGGGCTGAGACGCATAGGACACCGAGAGCCCAAGCGCGCCGCCATCCCCGAACAAGCGCTGATAGCCGGGAAGATCAGAGGGCGTTGATATCAGGAGGATATCCCGGATGCCGCTCAGCATGAGCACGCTGAGCGGATAGTAGATCATCGGCTTGTCGTAGACCGGCAGCAGCTGCTTGGAGACCCCGAGGGTCACCGGAAAGAGGCGAGACCCCGTGCCGCCTGCCAGGACGATCCCCTTGCGTGCCATCTGATCCCGTCTCTTGATGTATGGGTTTGAGGAGTTTGCGGCTGGTAGCAGGTCCGTATAGTGTGATCAAGCAGTTGAATGCCGCGCGAGCGGCAGCTTCAGGGAGACCTCAGTGCAACAACCCGCAGAACCTGCACCACGTGCCCCCGGCCATAATTCCGGGATCACGTCGATCGAAGCCGCCTACATCGAGAAGACCCGGAAATCGGCCGAACTTTCCAGAGATGCGCGCGCGAGCTTTCCGAGCGGAATTACGCATGATGCCCGCTACCTCCTCCCCCACGGCATCTATGTGGAACGCGCAGCCGGCGCCCACAAGTGGGACGTGGACGGCAACCGCTATATTGACTACTTCGGCGGTCACGGTTCCCTGCTGCTCGGCCACAGCCCACCAGCGATAACCGAAGCCGTTCAGGAAGCTTACGGGCGCGGAACCCATTTCGGCAGCGGACATGCGACCGAGATCGAGTGGGCCAAACTCGTCCGGCAGCTTGTGCCGTCGGCCGAGCGCGTGCGCTTCACCTCGTCGGGCACCGAGGCCAACAGCATGGCGGTGCGGCTCGCCCGCGCCTATACCGGCCGCAGCAAGGTGCTGCGATTCCGGGGCCAGTTCCATGGCTGGTACGACGAGGCCAGCATTGGCTATTCCAGCCACTTCGACGGAACGCCGACAGTCGGCGTCTCAGACCGTACGGCCGCAAATGTGGTGCTTGCCGACCCCAATGACGTTGACGGAGTCCGGGACATCCTCAGCTCTGATCCCGACATCGCCGTGGTCATGCTGGAAGCGCTTGGCGGCTCCACCGGCAAGATACCGTTGCGTCCGGGCTTCCACCAGGCCCTGCGCGAGCTGTGCGACGCCCACGGCACGCTTCTTCTCTTTGACGAGGTGGTAACGGGCTTCAGGGTCTCGCCCGGAGGAGTTCAGGCGAAAATCGGTGTCACGCCTGATCTCACGTCTCTGGCGAAAATTCTCGCCGGCGGCCTGCCTGGTGGCGCTGTGGCGGGACGCAAGGAGATTCTCGACGGACTGGATCATGCCGCCGCAAAGGCCGCGGGCCGGGAAAAGATCTATCATCCCGGTACCTACAACGCGAACCCGGTGAGCGCCGCTGCAGGAGTTGCCATGCTACGCGAGGTGGCCAACACCAATGCCTGCAAGATAGCCGACGGCCACGCCGCTGTGCTGCGGGAAGGGCTGCGCGAGGCCCTTCGGCAACAGAATGTCGACTGGGCCATCTACGGGGAATCATCCGCCGTCCACATCTACATGGGCGCCGCCGGTGCCGCGTTCGACCCGTTCGCGCTTTCACGCTCCGAGCTCCAGTCCACCCCGCCGGAACTCGCCAGACAATTGCGGCTTGCGATGCTTCTTAACGGTGTCGACATCTCAAGCTGGCCGGGCATGCTCGCCAATACGGCGCTGGATGACGATGACATCACACACACCGTGGATGCCTTCGCTGCAAGCCTGAAAGCTATGAAATCGGCTCAGTTGATCTGAAGTCGCGGGTGGTGCTTTAGTCCTGCCCGGGTGTCTCAACCGTCACGGGAGGGACCGCTTCGTCCTTCAGGTCATGATCGACGGCAAGTGCCCATGCCGCCAGCGAACACACATACAAAATTGCCAGCCCAGTCAGTGCAATTGCTCTCATCGTCAGCCCAGATTCCCCTGTGTGGCGCCACATCGTTGTTGTTCATTCTTCATTAACGAACTCGCCACCAAAAAGCTGTGACATTAGACACACACCTGCAAAGAATTTGCCCTGATTTGGCAGGATTGCCGCCACATTTCGGGAGCCTGCATGCACCCAAGCGCCGATCATGCCGATCCTCACCTGCACCGGAGAAAAGCACGCGCCCAGTTAGGCGTCCGTCAGTCCCGTGCCGATTTCTCCGCGGCGGCGCCGACGCTGTTCAGGATCACTGAAATACAAAAAAAAGCCTGCAGGACCAGGATCCCGCAGGCTTGAAGGCGTGTTGCGGAGAGGCGTCAGCCGGCCGCGGTCACCGCACGCTTTGCCATCACCGTCACCAAATGCGCGCGATATTCGGCCGAGGCGTGAATATCCTCGTTCATGCCCTCCGGGCTGACCGAAACACTGTCGAGGGCAGCGGCGGAGAAATCCCCGTCCAGAGCTTTCTCCATCGCCTTGCTGCGATGCGCGCAGTCCGCAGCGCCCGAGACCGCGACGCGGACGCCGCCCCGGCCATGGTCAGCAACATAGGCACCGACCATAGCGTAGCGCGAGGCCGGGTTCGGGAACTTGGCGTAGGCGCCCCTCTTCGGGACCGCGAACTCGATCTCGGTGATGATCTCGTTGTCCTTCAGGGCCGTCTCGAAAAGACCCTTGAAGAACTTGTCGGCATCAATGGACCTGCGGTTAGTGGTGATCTTGGCATTGAGCGCCAGACAGGCTGCCGGATAGTCGGCGGCCGGGTCGTTATTGGCGATGGAACCGCCAATCGTGCCCTTGTTGCGGACATGCGGGTCGCCGATCCCGCCGGCCAGTGCGGCGAGAGACGGGCAATGCTTCTGGATGCCGGCATGGGCGGCCACCTCAGCATGCGTCGTTCCGGCCTTGATCACGATCTTCTTGGCCTGCGCCTTGATCCCGCTGCCGGTCACGCCGGCCACGTCCACCACGTCGGAGGGAGCGGCAAGCCTCTGCTTCATCGTCGGGATCAGTGTCATGCCGCCCGACATTGCAACACCGTCATCAGCGCCCTTGAGCAGTTTCACGGCCTCTTTGACGTCTTTGGGCCGATGGTAGTTGAAGTCATACATTGGTCGTTCTCCTGTTCGGCCGTTCAGACTGAAGATTTCAGCGCGTTCCACACGTTCATGGGCGTCGCCGGCATGGGCATGTTCTTCACGCCGATGGCGTGCGTCACCGCGTTCATGACCGCAGGCGGAGCCGCGATCGCACCGGCCTCGCCGCAGCCCTTGATGCCCAGCGGGTTCGTCGGACACTCGGTTATCGTGAAATCGAGCCGGAAGGTCGGGAAGTTGTCGGCCCGCGGCATGCAGTAGTCCATGTAGGAGCCGCTCAGAAGCTGCCCAGATTCCGCGTCATACACGCAGTTCTCGGTCAGCGCCTGGCCAACCCCTTGCGCGATGCCGCCATGGACCTGGCCCTCGACGATGTTCGGATTGATGATGTTGCCGAAATCGTCAACGGCGACCCAGTCCACGATCTCGACCACGCCGGTTTCCGGATCGACCTCCACTTCGCAGACATGGCAGCCCGCCGGGAAGGTGAAGTTGGCCGGGTCATGGAACGCCCCTTCCTTGAGGCCCGGCTCGATTTCCGTGGTCGGGAAGCTGTGGGCAACATAAGCCGCCAGAGCGACCTCCCCAAAGGCCATCGCCTTGTCCGTACCCTTGACCGTGAACGATCCGTCCTTGAACTCGATATCGCCCTCGGCGGCCTCCATCACGTGGGAGGCAACCTTCCTGGCCTTGGCTTCCACCTTGTCGAGCGCCTTGGAGATAGCGGTCATGCCGACGGCGCCGGAGCGCGAGCCGTAGGTGCCCATACCGAACTGAACCTTGTCCGTGTCGCCATGGACGATTTCCACCTGATCGATCGGAATGCCGAGCCGGTCCGACACGAGCTGGGCAAAGGTGGTTTCGTGCCCCTGCCCGTGGGAGTGGGAGCCGGTCAGAACCTCCACGTTGCCGGTCGGTTTGACGCGGACCTCGGCGCTCTCCCAGAGGCCGACGCCGGCACCGAGCGAGCCGACGGCCGCAGACGGTGCAATCCCGCAGGCTTCAATATAGGTGGAGAAGCCGATACCGCGCATCTTGCCGGCCTTCTGCGACTTCTTTCGCCGGTTCTCGAACGAGCCGTACTTGATCATCTCGCAGGCCTTGTCGAGGCTGGCCTGATAGTCGCCGGCGTCGTAGCACATGATGACCGGCGTCTGGTGCGGGAACTCCCTGACGAAGTTGCGCGACCGGAACTCGGCCGGGTCGATCCCCATTTCGCGGGCGGCTGTCTCCACAATGCGCTCCACGACGTAGGTGGCTTCCGGGCGCCCTGCCCCGCGATAAGCGTCCACCGGCGCAGTGTTGGTGTAGACCGCGTCCACCTCCGCATAGATCTGCGGGATGGCATACTGGCCGGACAGCAGCGTGGCATAGAGGTAGGTCGGCACGCAGGAAGCGAAGGTCGAGAGGTAGGCCCCCATGTTGGCCGTGGTCTTCACCCGCAGCGCCTGGATCTTGCCGTCGGCGTCCATTGCCGCTTCCGCCGTCGTGACGTGGTCACGTCCGTGCGCATCGGCCAGGAAGGCCTCATCCCGGCCGCCGGTCCACTTGATGGGCCGGCCGACTTTGCGGGAAGCCCAGACGCAGACGGTCTCTTCGGCGTAGATGAAGATCTTCGAGCCGAAACCGCCGCCCACGTCCGGTGCGATCACCCGCAGCTTGTGCTCCGGTGCGATGCCGATAAAAGCTGACAGCACCAGACGCGCAACATGCGGGTTCTGGGAGGTCGTGTAGAGGGTGTAGCTGTCCGTACCCGGATCAAATGCGCCGATCGCGGCCCGGGGCTCCATAGCGTTCGGCGCCAGCCGGTTGTTGACGAGATCGAGGCTGGTGACATGCGCAGCGCTGTCGAACGCCGCATTGACCGCGTCCTCTTCGCCGATGGACCAGTTGTAGACCAGGTTGTTGGCGATGCCGTCATGCACCTCGGCCTTCGCGCTGGTGGCACCAGCGGTATCGGCGACGGCCGGGAGCACCTTGTAGGAGACCTCGACCAGTTCGGCGGCCGCCTTGGCCTGTGCCTGGGTCTCGGCCACGACGACGGCCACATGGTCGCCCACGTAGCGCACCTTGCCGTGAGCCAGGATCGGATGCGGCCCTGCATTCATGGGCGATCCGTCCTTTGAATGGATCATCCAGCCGCAGATCAGTCCGCCGACGCCGTCCTTCTCGACGTCCTTACCGGTCAATACGGCCACCACGCCAGGCGCCGCTTCGGCTGCCTTGGTGTTGATCCGCCCCAGCTTTGCATGGGCATGTGGGCTGCGGACGAAATACGCGTAGGTCTGCTTGGGCAGGTTGATGTCGTCGGTGTAGTTGCCGTTCCCGGTGATGAACCGCTGGTCTTCCTTGCGCGGCACCCTGGCGCCAATACCGGTGCTCGTCATGTCAAATTTCCTTCCTTGAGAGTGTTGCCTTTCCAGCCGGAGCGGGGGCGCTCCGGGGCGCGCCTACATTTTCTTGGCGCCGGCCTTAATCGCTTTGACGATGTTCTGGTAACCGGTACAGCGGCAGATATTGCCTTCCAGTTCGTGACGGATCGTCTCGTCACTCAGCTTCTTGCCATGGGTGTTGACCATGTCGATGGCAGCCATGATCATGCCGGGCGTGCAGAACCCGCACTGCAGGCCGTGGTGCTGGCGGAAGGCTTCCTGCATCGGATGCAGCTTGCCGTTGGCAACGCCCTCGATCGTGGTGACCTTCGCACCGTCGCAGGCTACGGCCAAGGTGGTGCAGGACTTCACGGCCTTGCCGTCGACATGGACCACACAGGCGCCGCACTGCGAGGTGTCGCATCCGACATGGGTCCCGGTCATACCCAGCTTCTCCCGGATGAATTCCACCAGCAGCGTTCTTCCCTCCACGCTGCCGCCTACATTCTGGCCGTTTACGACCATACTCACGTCTGGCATCTTCAAACCTCCCGAGCCGTTCGTCTTGAACTTTAGAATGAGTCCAATGTTGCGCATGTTCGTTCAGCGGGTCAAGGGTTTGGGCCCGTTTCGAGGCACCGGCGCAGCCCGCGTGATGAAATTCGTCTGATCTGTGGCGCGGCGAGATGCGTTTCATCAGCTAAAGGAGGAAGCACATGTCTTCATCTTCTGCGTTACTCCGTCCGTTCATTGCGCTCGCCGCACTCGCTTTGGCGGTGGGCCTGGCAGCCGCAAGTGAATGGAGCGATTCGGACCGCTCGGAGTTTCAGCGCATCATCAACACCCAGATTTCCGCCTTCCATGCCGATGACGGCGCCAAGGCCTATTCATTCGCAACCCCCCGGCTCCAGAAGAAGTTCGTCAATCCGTCGATCTTCATGCAAATGGTGCGGACAGGCTATCCCGCCGTCTACCGCGCCAGGAATGTCGAGTTTGCCGGCATCTCCGATGAACTTGGCAAGCCGACCCAGCGGGTGAAGCTGATCGGACCGGACGGCAGTCTCTGGCTGGGCCTCTACGGTTTCCAGAAACAGCCCGACGGCAGCTGGCGCATCTCCGCCGTGGTGATCAGGAAAGCCCCTGACGCAGCCGCATGATTGTGCCGCTGAGAGCCATATGCGCAGCGATTGTGATCACCTGCTGCTGCGGTGCTCCAGCAGCGGCGGGCCAGGACTCCGGCGCGCTCTACGAGGCCATCAAGAGCCGCCTGTCGCTCATGAAGCCGGTGGCCGCCTGGAAGCTCGCGAGCGGTGTTGCCGTCGAAGACCTTGCCCGCGAGAAGGTCGTCCTGGAGAAGACCTCATCGGCGGCGACCGCTCTCGGGATCAGCGCGCAAACGGCCACCGCTTTCTTCCAGGCCCAGATCGACGCCGCCAAGGAGATCCAGCATTGCTGGATCGGGCGCTGGGAGAAAGGCACCTCCCCCAGAATGACGAGCTATCCCGATCTCAAGACAGAGATCCGCCCTGACCTGATCAGACTCGGAAACAGGATCCTCACCGTACTGAAAGCCAATCTGGCACAAGATGGAAGCGCCCGCGGCACCGGGCCATCAGGGTTCACGAGCACCGTGCGGATCGACTGCCTGTCCGAGGCTGGCAGCCTCAAGATCTACCAGGCCCTCCTCCAGGTGCGTCTTGCTGAGTGATCCCGAGCGAACACTCAAACTTCAGTTGGAGAAAGAACACCGAAGGCCAAAGGCCGAACGGCCTGAGGCAAGCCCGGCCGGCCGCCGCGCCCTATGGCGCGCACCCGCGTAGGCGCATGCGCAACAGCGCATGCTGCCGTGAGTGCAAGAAACACGAGGGGGTTTGCGTGGGTCTCAGGTCCGGCCGTCTCTCCTGGCCGAAAGTACGGGGTGCTTATTGGGCTCCCGCAAGAAGAATGCACTAGACGTCGTTAGGTTGGTTCTCGAGTTGCTCCTTTTGGCCAGACTATCTGACCCACGCATGCGATGTTGGAACCGGTAGGGCGTTTTATCGATCGGCCGTCCGGCGTCATGAACCATCAAGATCCATCAGGGAGGCGACCCCGCCGGGGGCTACGACCTTGAGTCCG
>JBCCEL010000052.1:0-23200 GCA_039030315.1 Pseudomonadota bacterium | reverse complement strand
GAATCATATGACGGAATTCACACCATGGGCGGGGTTGACCGGTGGTGCACTGATCGGCCTCTCGGCCGCTTATCTCCTGGTCTTCAGTGGGCGCATTGCCGGAGTCTCCGGAATATTGGGCGGGTTGCTAGCGCTCTGGACCGCAGAAACATGGTGGCGCCTGTCCTTTGTCCTTGGTCTTGTCGGGGGCGCGGCGTTGGCGGCATTTCTCGTTCCGACGGTGGACCCAACCGTTATGCTCAACCCGAGCTGGACGGTTCTTGCGGTAGGCGGGTTTCTGGTAGGGGCGGGGACCCGCATCGGCAACGGCTGCACCTCCGGTCACGGCGTCTGCGGGATCCCAAGATTGTCCACCCGCTCAATCACCGCCACTGGAGTTTTCTTTGGTGTGGCGGCGCTGACGGTGTTCATTCTGAGGCACGTGATCTGATGGGACGCGCTTTTCATGCGCTGGTGGCGGGCACCATCTTCGGTGCGGGTCTGGCGGTTTCCGGGATGGTCAACCCGCAAAAGATTCTGAACTTTCTCGACTTCGCGTCCGTCGGTTCGCGCAATTGGGATCCGACGCTTGCATTCGTGTTCCTTGGGGCGCTGACCGTGAGCTTTACCGGTGTGCGCATTAGAGCGCAGCTATCGAAACCTCTCGCCGCCCGGCAGTTTCACGAGCCGCAAGCCGGAGCGCAGGTGGACTTGAGGTTATTGGCTGGTGCAGCGCTTTTCGGGCTAGGCTGGGGGGTAACAGGCCTTTGTCCGGGTCCTGCGTTGAGTGCCGTGACCCTTGCCGGTTCCCAGCTCGCATCGCTGCTTTTGTTCCTGGCGGCCATGGTAATCGGCATGAGAGCGGCAGACGCCTTGCCAAGGGGCTAGGCAGTCAGATTTCAATTGCATATATTAGAATATTAGAATATATATGACCACCAGGTGTGATCGCGCTTGGGAACGGTCAATGGGCACGCACGGCTTCAAATCGCTGGCAGGGGCGGCAGCACTGAGCCTCGTGCTGGCGGCAGCTCCTGTTTGCGCCCAGGCGCCTGCGCCATTCAACGTCAAATCGACTTCGGAATGGTCCACAAGCTTCACCAATCCGAGCTGGAGCCAGAGCTGGCACGGGGCTGCCAACCCGGCGCGGGCGATGCAGTTCTTCGCACTCATGAGCAATCCGAAAATGATGCAGGCCATGATGCAGATGGCCGACCCGGAGCTCATGTCGGCCTGGATGGGTGCCGCAGCTCACCCGGACTTGCTGAACGCGCTCATGTCCTGGGGCAATCCGGTCCTCATGACCCACTACACGCAGATGATGACTGAACCACGTATGGTGAAGTCCATGATGAAGACGGCGGACCCCAAGATTATCAGGCCCATGGTGCGCATCGTCACCAACCCGAACTTTGTCAGGGCAAGCATGACCATGCTCGATCCCTCGCTAATGAAAAACTGGTTCGCAATCATGGCCGACCCGCAAAACGCCCGGATCATGACGAGTATGATGGAAGCCAAGCAGCGCGACGGCTTCGTCCGAATGATGGCCAGCCCGGACATGATGAAAACCATGCTGGGCATGGCCGATCCGAAGATGATGGACGGCTACATGCGGATGGTTTCCGATCCGGGTTTCACTCGCTCCATGATCCGGCTCGCCGATCCGAAATTGTTGGAGCAGTTCATCACCACCATGACCAATCCGAAATTCGTGCAATCCATGATGGCCATGGTGGACGCGGAGACCATGACCGGCTGGACCCGGATGATGGCCGACCCGCGGATGATGCAGTCCATGAGCCAGATCATGAATCCGGCCCTGATGATGAACCTGATGTTCTCGATGATGAGCGTGATGAAGACCGCGCAGGGCACGCCTGCGCCGAACTGACGGAAGAACTGGAAACGAAGGGAACGACCCATGAAACTCAAGAAGACCGCGATCGCGCTCACCGCAGCGTTTCTGCTCGCCAATGCGCCGGCAAGCGCACAGATCACTCCGAACACCAATGACTGGATGAAGACGTTCTCTGATCCGAAATGGGCTCAGAGCTGGAGCGGCACCATGGATGCCGACATGTTCGGCAACTGGATGAAGATCATGATGAACCCGCAGATGATGGGCACCATGATGAACATGGCCAATCCTGCGCTGATGACCCAGTGGATGGCCATGATGACCAATCCCAAGATGATCGAGGGCATGATGAAGATGGGTGACCCAACGCCCTACATAAAGATGATGACCGATCCGAAGCTCATGCAAGCGATGCTGAAGATGGGCGATCCGGCGATTATCAATCAGTGGATGGGCATGATGACCGATCCGCAAATGATGGATGCGATGATGAAGTCCATGGATCCGCAGATGATGTCATCCATGATGATGATGATGATGAGCATGATGAACATGTCGCCGAACATGATGCAGGGCATGGCTCCCCAAACGCAGCAAAAGAAGTCCGACAACTGACCAAAGCTGCGGCTGTCTGGGCGCAGGACAGCTCTGTCCGGACGCTCTGGGAACCGGCTTGCCCTTGTGGGAGGAAATCACATGACGCGCTTTGCATCTGTCTTGAAGGCAGCAGCGGTAGCGGCAGCAATGCTGGCGGCCGGGCCAGCCCTGTCCGAGGAGACCGAAGTCGAGATCCTCAAGTTCAACGCCCAGACCTATATGAAGGAACCTCCGGTCAAGAGTCAGTTTGACAACACAGGCTACTTCAAGCTGCCGACGCGGCCGAAGGCGGACACCCGCAAGAACACCATGATGCCACCAATCTCCGCGGAGGCGAAGATGAGGGCCGTGCAGAGCGGGATGATGGTCAATCCGTTCAGCCTGCGTGACATGATGAATTTCATGGTGGCGAAGAAGAAGGTGCTGCCGGGTATCTCGTTCGATGAAGTCGTTGAGTCCCTGAAGACCAAGGCAAACGAACTCAACATGCGGGCTGTGGGACACAACACGCCCTACAAGCTCCTGAGACAGATCGACGATCCGGGCAGTCCCCGCGTGGAAATACTCTCTTTCTGCGATCTCATCACGATGCGAAGAATTCTGGATTACTCGCTGGAATTCCTTGCGTTTCTGCCTTGCAAGATTTCGGTGGCCGAAGATGCGGACGGCCAGATCTGGCTCGTCACACTCGACTGGGACGTGCGCTGGCTCGACACCAGTCCTAACCCGAACAAGATCCCTGACGATCTCCGCAAGCGCGCGATTAGCGTCCGTGAACGGATTGAAGCGATCATGGAAGCTGCCGCAATTGGGGACTTTTGAGAATATCGATATCACGCGCCGCTTACGCCCGCGTGTGTAGACATATTCTGATATTATGATAGACTAAAGTAAATCAGGCAAAAAGCTTGATGTTTGATTGTGCCGTGAGATACACGGTGGCATCTGCGAAGCCGTTATCTGCATTGACCCTTCATCCAGCCTCTTGCCAAAGCTGACCCTTTTCCTAGGCGGTGCGTGCGCTCCACTGCTGCTCCACGACTTAGGAGGACACAAATGAGTTTCGAAGCGACCGAACAGGAACGTTTTGAAGGAGCGCAGGAAGCTGCGCACTTCCTGAAGACCTTATCCAACGACAGCCGCATGCTGATTCTCTGCCGGCTGATCGAGAAGGGCGAGATGTCGGTCAGCGAACTCGAAGCCGATCTGGAGTATCGGCAGTCCAAGCTTTCTCAGCACCTGACCCTGCTGCGGACAGAGCGTCTTGTCGCCGCCCGGCGCGATGGCAAGAACGTGTTCTACAGCGTCATCAGCAAGGAAGTCGAACAGACGATAGAGCTGATGCATTCACTCTTCTGTTCCGAAGAGGCGGTCAAGCGCCGTGAGACCGAGCGGTCGTTCTACAAGGGCGCCGCTTGACGTTTTTCGCGATCAATCCAATCTATCTCAGGGCCTCATGCTGAGTAGCTGCGCAGCAGCGTCTCGAAGCATGTGCGAATAGGAAAGAGCGTGCCGCCCTCCCTGCGAGAAGGGCCTTTGGCGCTCCTTAGGGCGAGATGTGGACCGGCCAATCGCGGTGCGCTCCAAGCAGAGGTCACCAGATTTCCGGCTTCTTGCCCTGCTTTTCCAGTTCTTCAAACCGCGCCTGAAGGAAGCGCTGGAACTGCTGATCCTTGTAGGCTTCCTCTTTCACGTACTCGAACATTGTGACGAAGTGGAATGGTTTGAAGTAGCCGGGCATCCTTACGACCTCGGTTTTGGCAACCGTTTCGCCGGGCTTCGAGTTCAGGAACACGATCGTGGGCGTGTAATGTACGCGCCACTTCTTCGCCAACGCCCGCTCCTCCAGCTCTTCACCGTCAAAATCGGTGACGGCCTTCGATCCCCAGATGTTCAACTGCAGCACCGTGAAATTGGACTTGATGTAGTCCCTGATCTCAGGCTTGGCGAGGTTCACCCGGTGCAGCTCCCGGCAATAGGGACATCCGCGCTGCTCGAACAGGATTGCCATCCGCTTGCCCTCCGCAGCGGCCTCTTCGATGTCCTCTGACAGAACAAGGAACGAGGAATGATTGAACCAATCCTGGGTGTAGATGCCGTCATCGTCGACCGCGGGCTCGTCTCCACCCCCGGCGGCCCACGCCGTGACCGGGGAAAGCGTGGTCAGGGCAGTTGTCATGGCGAGTGATTTTGAGAAGGTTCTGCGGTCGATCATCGCGGCATCCTCGATCAATCAAGTGGTCCTGGCTAACAAATTAGATTATACGAATATATCAAGTCAGTACAGAGACGGTTCTGCCCCATGTGTCAAAATCCCGTGACGGTGTCCCGGTGGGGGCGAGTTCAGCTATTCGCTCTTTGTATGATGCTGAGCATTGCGTCAAATGTCTCCGCTCAAGCCTCTGATCTCAAGGCGTTTCACCGGGCTGTCGAAGACATGAACCGGCCGTTTACGTCTGCGCTTTTCTACCTCCGCACCGGCAATACGGGACTGGCAGGGCTTGATCTGATGGCTGCTAGTTCGCGCTGGGCGAGCTTTCTGGAAAAGTTCGAGACAGATCCGCCGGCACCAATTGACAAGGATGCTGGTTGGGAGACGTCGATTGCGTCGATCAGCACCGCTCTGGAGGCGGGAAGAGCGCATGTGGACGCAGCAGATGGCGAAGCGGCGGGCAGGGTGCTCGTGGGGATCAAAGAGGCGCTTTACGAACTCCGCAGGAGGAATGGGCTCCGCGTGCTCGCGGACTGCGTGTTCGATCTGAACGGGAAAATGGACGCCCTGTACCATTATCGCAGAAACCCTCCGGATCTCGAGCAGGACGATATTCGCTCAGAGCTTGAGAAAATGGGACGCGCCTATGAGGAACTCATTGCCGAATGCCGGCAACTTGCGGCCAAACCGCTTCGCAAGGACCAGGACTTCCAATCCTTGTTCGGAGGCGCTCTCAGATCGGTCAGGAGCCTCGGCGGACCTCTCGGCTCACGGGACCAGCGGGGCGTCATCAACGTCTTGCGGGAGCTTCGCTCCTTCGACCGCCTGATCTGGCTGCGGTGGGGTTAGAGCATTTCCTGGCCATATCGAATCATTTGACCGGCTTTTCGCGTCTGCTGACGAGGCGCGGTTCGCGCCGTGGTCCGGCCGACCACAAGCGGGACGCAACGAAGCTCAGCGGGCGCGAAAAGCCGGCCTTCGGTGGGCCAGATCTGCCCACTTCCGTCGTTGCGAAGCTTGTCCGATGCCCCGCATCGCACTGCGCTCCGCGCCTTGGACATGAGCAGATCTGACTCCATCAAATGGTTCGATATGGCCAGGAAGTGCTCTAGCCAATTCTGCCCAAGGCGGGAAACGCCTCGAGGATCCAGTAGGCGATGACGTTCATTGAACCGGTGACGAAGAGAATGCCGGTGATGACAAGCAGCACTCCGATTGTCTTCTCGATAAGCCCGAGGTGCCTGCGGAAGCGTCGCATGAATTTGAGGAAGGGTTTGCCGGCGAGCGCTGCGAGCAGGAATGGAACGCCTATGCCGAGAGAGTAGACGCCCAGCAGGGAAACTCCTTTCCAGACCGAGGTTTCCTGCGCCGCGTAGAACAGCACGGCGGCCAGCACCGGACCGACACAGGGTGTCCAGCCAAAGGCGAATGCGAGGCCGACAACATAGGCACCGACCAGACCTAGCGGCTTTGAGGGTCCCTCAAACCGGGCCTCCTTGTAAAGGAAACCGATCTTCAAAAGGCCCAGAAAGTGCAAGCCCAGAAGGATGATCACCACACCCGCAATCTTGCTCAGGAGGTCAAGATACTGACCGACAAGCTGACCGAGATACGACGCCGTGGCGCCAAGCAGAATGAAGACGGTCGAAAAGCCCAGCACAAACGCAAGGGCGGCGAGGAAGATCTGCCGGCCGACACCGGGGGCAAGATCTTCTTCGCCGGCCAGCTGGTCGAGGCTCGTGCCCGCAATGAAGCATAGATAGGGCGGCACGAGCGGCAGGACGCAAGGCGAGAGGAAACTCAGGATTCCCGCGGTCAGGGCGGCAAAGTAAGAGACTTCCAGCAAGGTTCAGGCCGCCTATCCGCCGTGCACTTTGATCGAGTCGTTGGGAGACAGACTGATCGTCTTTTGTCCCTTGATGTAGTTTGCGACGACGTCCCAGATCGGCGGACCCTCCGTCCCTTCATTGACGGATGCCCATCCGGCAACCGTGTACTCGCGGGCAGCATCGATTGGTTTGCCCGTCTTCAGCAGCGTCATGTCGGAAATGCGGCTGCCGATTTGTTTGCTGACATCGATCGTGTAGCCGAGACCGCCGACACGCACCATGTCGCCGCCCTGCTGGAGATAGGGGTCGGGATTGAACAGGTTGTCCGCCACGTCCTCCAGGACCAGCTTCAGGTTCTCGCCGCTCATCTTGATCCGGTAGCAGTTCGGATAGGTGATGGCGGTCATGTTGTAGACGTGATCCCACGTAATGGGCTGTCCCGGCAGGATGCTGGAGCCCCAGCGCACGCCGGGCGAGAAGCAGAGTTCGGCGTCCCGCTCTTCCAGCATGGCCTGGCAGATCAGATCATCGAAGGTTCCGTTGAAGTTGCCGCGCCGGTAGAGGAGGGACTCCGTGTGGCCCAGCACGGTGCCGAGATGGTCCTCGTGCGGTGCGCGGATTTCGTCCACCAGCGCCTTGATTTCAGGGTCCGGTCTGATCGCATCTGACAGAACCGGGATAAGCTTGTGGGCCGCATCTACCATCTTTCCGCCGGAGACTTCGACATCAATTCTGGACAGGAACTTGCCGTGCGAGCCAGTCGCGATAAGCAGCGTCCTGCCGACCTTGATCGGAACGGGGATGGCATCGTGGGTGTGGCCCGTGAGGATGATGTCGATGCCGCTCACGTTCGAAGCCATCTTCCGGTCCACGTCGAACCCGTTGTGCGACAGGACGACGATGAGCTCGGCGCCGTCCTCTCGCGCTGCGTCAACGCGCTTCTGCATGATGTCATCGCGGACCCCGAAGGACCATGAAGGGATCATCCAGCGCGGATTGGCGATGGGTGTGTAAGGGAAGGCCTGGCCGATCACCGCAACCTTGATGCCGCCGCGCTCGAACATCTGGGTGTGCGGAAAAACTTCCTCTTCCCACTCGGTATCGATCACGTTGCTCGCCAGGAACGGGAAGTTCATTTCCTCTATGGCTTCGTTTACGCGGTCCTCGCCGAGCGTGAACTCCCAGTGCCCGACCATCGCCTCGCATTTCAGCGCGTTGAGGAGCCGGATCATGTCGCCGCCCCCGGATTTAAGCGCGGTGTAGGAGCCGTGCAGCGTGTCTCCGCCATCCAGGAAGATGGTATTGTCCGGTCGCTCTGCGCGGATCGCGTTGAGCAGGGTGGCCATGCGGTCCGTGCCGCCAAGCTTGCCGTAATTCGACGCCATGGCGACGAAGTCCTTGTAGGTCAGCGCATAGGCGTCCAGCGAGCCGGCCTCAAGGCCGAACATCTTTATGAATTCATCGCCTGTGACGTGAGGAGGCTTTCCGTTGACGTCGCCAACGCCGAGGTTGATTGAGGGCTCCCGGAAATAGAGCGGTTTGATCTGGGCGTGGCAATCCGTGTAGTGGACGAGCGTCACCTGTCCCTTGGCATCAAACTTGAGGAGCTCATCCTGCGTGATCGACTGGGCCGCCGCGGCCCGTCCGAGACTGCCGCCAAGTCCGGTGGCGAGTGCCGTTGCAGCGGTCACCGCCATGAAATCGCGTCTGGAGATCATCGCTGCACCTTCTCGGTCCATGAGTTTTGGCTGGCGGTGCACCGGCACCGCTCCGATACAAAAAGAGGGACGCGGCGGCCCGCGTCCCTCGCTCTTCAAACGGGGTCCGCAGCGATCAGTTGCGGACGGCCGGCGTCTCCACTGGCAGGCCCTTGGCGCGGTGCATCACGTAGAGCTCCAGTGCCAGGTACTCGTCCGAACCGGTCTTGTACGGCTTGGCTCTTACCTGCTTGTTGCAGCCGCGGAAACGGCGGTGCAGCGAGCCGGGCTTCTGCCATTTCAGCCGGTAGGTCGGGAAGCCATTGCCCTGGCCCTGCGAAAGCGTGTTGGCGCGGATCATGATGCCCGCATTATCAACATGACAGTGGGCGCAGGCCATGTCGAGCTGACCGCGGCGCTGGTTGTAAAACGCCTTGCCCTTCTCGAACCACGGCGCGGCATCGCCGTCGACCTTGACATTGACCGGCTCGCCGAAGGACTGGCGTTTCACGTAGGTCACCATGCCGAGCATGTTCTGGGAGTCATACTTCCAGGGCTTGGCTTTCATGTTGTCCGTGAGGCAGCGGTTGATGCGGTTCTCGACGTTTTCCAGCTTGCCTATGTCCTTGGCGAACACCGGATAGCTGGATCCCACTTTCTTCATGCTTTCAGAAGCATCGCTGTGGCACGTCATGCAGGACTTGCCCGCTTCGCCGTTGACGGTGCTCCACTGCTCCTCGCCATGCTCGACCCACAGCATGCCAGGATTTTCGAAATCGTCATCCTGTATGGCGCGGGTTTCGGCCTTTGCATATGTGTAGCCGCTGCGGCTGTCACCCACTTGGTACTTCCCCCAGTCCTCTTCAGCCAGCGTGATGGCTGAGGGGACGGCCAGCGCCATCCCGCTGAGTACTGCATAGGTTGCAAACTTGCCCTTCATTCTTCGTTCCCTTCCCTTGTTTTTGTTGGACGACAGGCCGTCACGCGACGGTCATCTTTGCCTTCTTGCTGAAGGTTTCGTTCTTGTCGTCCGTCCAGGTGAACTCGAACTCTCCGCTCTCCTCAGCCTTGAAACTGAAGGCCATGTAAGGGTTCGCGGCTATGGCAGGATGCCAGTCGGAGGCGAAAACCTGTTTGCCGTTAAAATTCGCAGCAAACTTGTTGATGATGTGCCGCGGAATCTTCTCTCCGGTTTTCTTGTTCTTGCGCTGGCCGGTCTCCATCTTGTGGGAGATCAGGGTCTTGATGGTGACGATATCGCCCTTCTTTGCCTTCTTTGGAACGCGCACGCGGGGTTTGGGTTTTGCCATGTCTATTCTCCTGAACTTGCCTTAGCCGCCGCAGCCGCCGATGGTGACTTTCACTTGCTGCTTGGACGTGTAGAGCGAGCCGTCGGACATTTCCGCAACCGCGATGACGTTCTGCGTGCCGCCGAGACGCATGCGCAGGGCGGCCTTAGCTTCACCCATGGCCGGGGAAAAATGAATGCTGGCCACGTCTGCGGCCGGGTTCTTCTCGGCGAACAAGTGCAGCGACTTCACGTGATCGCCGTCAGTCATCGGGCTCTCTACCGTCACGCCCACCGGAACGGTCCGGCCGTTTTCAGCAATGTCGGGCAGATCGAGCTTGATGCGACCTTCTTTCATGGCCCCGTCGCCCACGAGACGGTTGATCGCCTTGTTGACGAGTTTCATGTCCGCCTTGGCTTCGGTCGCAAGCGTGCCGGCGAGAAGTGCAGCCACCACGCCGCCGCCAACGAACTGGAGCGCCTCCCGGCGGTCAACATTCAGTCGGTCTGTTTGTTTGCTCATTTATGGATTTCCTTGATCAATCATCAGGACTGCGAAGGCGGACAGGCCGCTATTCGCTGTCCTTGAAGGTCATGATGTACGCGAGGACGTCTTCCACCTCCTGGGCGGAGATGACCGACTTTCCCTTGAATTTCTTCAGGACGCGGTGGAAGCCATCGGTCTTGTAGAACGACGGCATGATGGTGTCCTCGTTGAGGAGTTTTGGATTGACAATCCGCAGGCGGAGTTCGCCTTCCGACCAGCGGCTGGCCGTGCCGTCGAGAGGCGGGCCGACTTCACCGTGGAAGGGCTGGTCTTTGAGGCTCGACACTACGTGACAAGCCAGGCAGTTGCCCTTCTTGCGATTCAGAAAAACCTTTTTGCCGTTTGCAGGATCACCCGCTTTGCCGGTGAGCGATGCCTTGATGGCTTCATCGTCGACCTTGTACTTGACCGTTTCGGCCCCCACCGTGGTGGCCAGAGCAAGCGCGCCGCCGAAGGCGAGCGCAGCCAATGCGCTGAGTCGCATTCCCATGTTTCCTTCCCTAATGTCCCTGCAGTTTGTGCTCGAACGGGTCTTGGCGCCCGATTGGCTTTATTGCCGGGAGACGAATTTTCGAGCTGACGCCCGATCCCTCGAGCCGTCATCCTATTCATTCGTTCGAATATATCAAGGTTATATTTTGAAGCGTTCTAATTTGTCAGTTCGCACTTCTGACTGAGCTTGTTCAGATGCGATGCGAGCTGCGGCCAGAAGAACTCCTCGCCTGCATAGCCGACAATACGGCCGACTTCCTTGCCGTCTTCGAAGACAACGAAAGTGGGCGTGAAGACCACCGGTTTGATGTTCTTCAGGAGCTCCGAATCGGACTCATGGATATCGATGCGGCTGAACGCGGTGCATTTCCCTTCAGCTGTCTTGGGGAGGGTCTGGCCGATTTCCTCATTCCAGACTTCGCACCATTCGCAGCCCCATTGTTCGAACATGACGAGCAACGGCTTCTTGGCGGCGCGCGCTTCGGGCATCCAGGCGCAGACCGAGATGCAGAACACTGCGAGCCAGGAAACGGAGAGCTTTCGGTTCATTGGCGTTTCCATGCCTTGAGGTGAAGATGCATGAACGCAGCCGATCTCAAATTTGAGTCCTTGGTTGCGAGATCGTCGGCAAAGGTTCTCACGTTTGGCGGACGAAAGTCAAAACCCCGGCCCACACCGGGATAGATGATGAGCCGGACATCCTTGCCTGCCTGCTTCATGAACCGGACGCCCGTTTCGATCGAGCGGCGGCGCTGATACTGTTCATACTCGCCGATTAATATGAGCGTGGGAACGTCAAGCCGGTCGACCTCGCCGGCATAACGGTAAACCTGCATGGGCTCCGGCGCCGCAGGGTCCTGCCAGTGCGGATAAAACGACACGTAGCAGGCCACATCCGTTTGCTGCCGTTTGAATGTGACGGCCACCTTGAGCGTGTAGTAGCCACCGCGCGTGTGGGAGTAGAGGCATGCACGCGTCGTTGAAACGTCGGGGAGTCCGAGCAGATAGCTCAAACCAGCGTCAACGTCGGCTTCGGTTTCTGGCAGATGGTCTATCGGCCGCTGTTCGATGAAGCGGGCTTCGTAAACATCAGGAGCCAACACGACGAAGCCTCGGGCAGCCATGCGCCTTGCGAGTCGTTTGGTGATGTCATCAAGACCCCGTCGTCCGTGTTGAAAGAGAACTGCGGGAAACCGGCCAGCGGCTATCGGCCGGAAGAGAGTGGCCGGAACTTCGGTATCGTCATTGGGATTCACATAGGACACCGATCGTTCCGTGACATCGTGGTTGACCGGGACTTCAAGCTTGCCCCGGTCGTACCAGTCATCATTCCACCACCATTTTTGTTCGACCGGAAGCGTATTCACCGGAGCGTCACGGCGGGATCCGACGGCCGTGTCGCTCACATTCGCACCGTCCGGGGTGATATCCTGTGCGGATGCCAACCAGGCGGTGCTGCAGATGGCGAGCGCGGCGGCGGCTGTTCTCAGGGCGTGCACGGTGGAGCGTGCGAAGACGGTCAGGCCGCCTTCTTGATCTGGAACTTGTAGATTGCGTCTTCTTCTGACCATTCCACCAGTTCGTTTCCGGTTTGGCGGCAGAAGGCTTCAAAATCGGCCACGGCGCCCGGATCGGTGGCGTGTATCTCCAGAACCTCTCCGGCAGGGACATCCACAAGCGCTTTCTTGGCTTTCAGGATCGGAATGGGGCAGTTCATGCCCTTCGTGTCGAGGAAGTGGTCCGACATTGAGATTTGGCCTTTCGAAGCGTAGATCTTAATTATATTAGTATATTCGAATATTGACATTGGCTTCTGCCTTTGTCAATCGTCCGGACCATGTCCGCCAAGCTTTCTCCCCTGTTCATCAGCAGCGAAATCTACCGCGACACCGGTTACGGCTCGAACCATCCGCTGGCGATCCAGAGAGTGGGGGCAGTTCTTGATCTGTGCGATGCGCTTGGCTGGTTCGAGCAAGCCCCATACACGCAAAGTCAAGTTGCAACAGAAGATGAGCTGCTGAAGTTCCACAACGCAGACTACCTGGCCGCGCTCAGGCAAGCGGATCAGGAAGGCCGCGCAAGTCCGGAGGTTCGGCGGCGCTACGGCCTAGGGACGCGCGAAAACCCTGTCTTCAACGGCATGTTCGAGCGCTCCGCCACATCGGTCGGCGGCTCGATCCAGGCAGCGAGACTGGCGATGGAAGGCCGCACAGTGTTCCACCCGTCCGGCGGTACTCACCACGGCATGCCGGACCGGGCGCACGGGTTCTGCTACTTCAACGATCCGGTGTTTGCGGTGCTGACCTTCCTCGAAGAGGGCGCAGAGCGGGTGCTCTATCTCGATCTTGATGCGCACCATGGAGACGGGGTGCAGCATGCATTCCTGGGTGATGAGCAGGTGAGAACTCTCTCAATCCATGAAGAAAATCGCTGGCCGAACTCAGGATTGCTGGAAGACCGGGGAAGGGGCTACGCATTCAATCTGCCGGTCTCGCGACTGTTCAACGATTCCGAGCTTGCATTCGTCTCCTCCCACCTGATCGGACCATTGCTTGAGAGCTTTGCGCCGGAGGCCGTTGTGGTTTGCTGCGGCGCCGACGGTCTCTCCGGCGATCCCCTCTCCGCCATGGAACTCAGCAATGCCGGCCTCTGGGATGCGGTTGCAGCCGTGACCGGTTCACTGCCGGCCGTGGTACTCGGTGGCGGCGGCTACAATCCCTGGACGACGTCGCGGTGCTGGACATATTTTTGGGGAAAGATCGCCGGATTTGAGATCCCGGAAACCCTGCCAGAGCCGGCATGCGCCCGGCTTGTGCAGATGGAATGCGATCTCGTGGACGACGAGGATGTGGAGCCAGCGTGGCTCAACAAGCTGGAGGATGAACGAAACACCGGACACGTCCGCGAATGTCTCGTCCAAAGAGTTGAGCACCTCGCAGCCCGCGTCATGCGATAAGAGATTGCAACATGATGACGAGTGGCTATTATATTAGAAAATTCGAATACAAGGATTGAAGATGGCCTGGATCGAACGGCTGCGCGAGATTGAGGAACTGGAGGATGCCCCACTCGATGCCGGCCTGGTCGCGCGCCTTGAGCAGAATGCCGGGGCCATTGCTTCACGCCCGATCCGTTTTTCCACGCCCACCTTCAAGGAGTTCGCCTCCAGCGAACTTAAGGGTTGCGGGAAGAACAGCTTCCCCGCGTTTTCAATCACGGCGGGCGCCTGCGCGCTTGATTGCGATCACTGCCAGGCCAAGATCCTGGAGCCAATGATCCCGGCCACAAAGCCCGAGATGCTTGATCAGAAGGTGCGTGATCTCATCCTGCTGCAGAACCTTCAGGGCTTCCTTCTGTCAGGCGGATCGAACCGGAAGAACGAGATCAAGTACGAGCGCTACTATCCCGTTATCGAGGGCCTGAAGCGCGACTTTCCTCATCTGAAGATCGCGATCCATACGGCGCTCACGGACGAAAAACGGGCGAAGTCCATGGAATCGGCCGGTGTGGATACGGCGATGATGGACGTCATCGGCGCGCAGGACACGATTGAGCAGGTCTATCATCTCGACCGGCCAGTGGATGATTTCGAGGAGACGCTCGCGTCCCTGTGCGCAACGTCCATGGAGATCGTCCCGCATATCGTTGTCGGCCTGCACTATGGCCGGATCCTGGGCGAGGCCAACGCGCTCGACATCGTCTCCCGTCACGGCATCCATTCGCTGGTGCTGGTCGTGATAATGCCCTTCTATTCAAAGCCGGGTACGTTCGTGACACCGGAAACGCGGGATGTCGGAGAGATCTTCCTGGAAGCCCGCACACGGCTGCCTAACAAACAGGTCCTGCTCGGCTGCGCCCGTCCCGCCGGCATGCACAAGCGGGTCACGGACGCCTACGCGACCATGGCCGGGCTTGATGGTATCGCGTTCCCGGCAGATGGAACCGTTGCTGTGGCGGACACCATTGGCAGGGCGTATCATCAGGAACACGCCTGCTGCTCGATCAAGATTGGCGGCGGGAACAGTTCACTCGAAAATCTGAGGTCGTGCGCAGCATGATGAAAGTTCTGAAAGGCGTGCTGCTGAGTGCAGCCGTTTTCGCCGTTTCGCCCCAAATGGTTTCGGCATCTGAAGGGGCGGGCAAGCCCATTTGCGGACAGGATTTCAAGGGTGTTCCTGAACTCCTGAAAGAGATCCGCGCGCTGCCGGGCGCCCGCGTCGTGACCGAGGATACCTTCTATCTGGCCATCCAGCACCCGGCCACCAGAACGGTCTGGACCTTCACCGGCCAGGCGCATCCTGCACAGCCGTCAGTCATCTGCCGCCGCCCGGTGAAGGATGCGGATGGCAAGTTGACGCTCAAAATGGAAGTGCGCTGCGGAGCACCGCGAGCCGACTGCGACGCACTGGTGGATTCGTTCAAGAAGCTGAACGCCCAGATGATCGAACGCATGCAGAAAAGTTCACAGTGATTGTGCCGAGGTTGACGAGGGAGGCCGCCCAATGAGTTGTTTGAAGCCGGAAGGTGCCGTGCCTGGTGGTCTGAACCCGGCTGGTCTCGATTTTAACCCGGCCGAGATCATGGAGCCGAGGAAGCCGGGGCAAATCTCCTCGGAGCTGAAGAACGGCGGCCGTGTCAAAAACAACGACGTGCGACCCGAGGGCGTCTATCTGCCGAACTACAACATCCTGACGCCGCACATGCGCTCGCCTGAGTACGTGCAGATGTCGACCGCGGCGGCGATTACGCTCGGCATCATGAACGGCAAGATGCACCGCTGCGCCTGCACCCGTTGCCTCAACCTGCTGCTGACCTACCCGGAGGGCTGCCGCGCCAACTGCGCCTATTGCGGACTGGCCCGGCACCGTGAAGCCGAGCGCGATTACGCGGACCGGAACTTCATCCGTGTCGACTGGCCGGCGGTACCGATGGACGAGGTGGCGTCGATCGTGGCGAAGGATGGCGTAGACAGCCCGTTCCACCGCATGTGCATTTCCATGATCACCCACCCGCGCTCCGACGAGGACACGGTGACGGTTCTGAAGAAGTGGACGGACAAGGTCGACCCGGATGACATCCCGATTTCGATCCTCTCCAATCCGACGACCATGACCCGCGACGACGTGAAGACACTCCGCGACATGGGATCCGATATTTTCACCGTCGCCATCGATGCTGCCACACCAGCCCTGTTCGACCGGACCCGCGGCAAGGGCGTGCAGTCGCCGCATAGCTGGAAGAAATACTGGGAGATCCTGCTTGATGCCCGCGACATCTTCGGGCCGAAGAAATTCGGTGCGCACATCATCATCGGCATGGGCGAGACCGAGTACGAGGCGCTAACCCTGGTCCAGGAACTTGTGGACCTCGGCGGCCACAGCCACATGTTCTGCTTTTTCCCGGAGAAGGGCTCGCTCATGGACCACTTGCCAGCGACCCCACGGGACCAGTGGCGCCGGGTGCAGCTCGCCCGCTATCTCATCGACTATTGCGACAGGCGCGTTGAGGACATGCGCTTCGATGAGCACGGCCGCGTCGTCAATTTCGGCATCCCCCAGGCCGAGCTTGATATGACGATCGACAGCGGCATCGCCTTCCGCACCTCCGGCTGCCCCGGCAAGTTCGCAGATGATATCTCCGCCTGTGACCGTCCCTATGGCGACAGCCCGCCCAGCAATATTGCCAGCTATCCGTTCCAGCCGGAGAACGTGGACATCCGCAAGATCCGCTCGCAGCTGGGCATGCTGCGGGATGGCGAAACCTATGAAGAGGGCGAAGACATCGAGATGGTGAATGGTTAGAGCAAGTTCCGCTCATACTGCACCGTTTGACCGGCTTTTCGCGTCTGCTGACGAGGCGCGGTTCGCGCCGTGGTCTGGCCGACCACAAGCGGGCCGCAACGACGCTCAGCGGGCGCGAAAAGCCGGCCTCCGGTGGGCCAGATCAGCCCATCTCCCGCGTTGCGAAGCTCGTCCGATGCCCCACATCGCACTGCGCTCCGCGCCTTGGATATGGGCTGATCTGACTCCATCAAGCGGTGCAGTATGAGCGGACCTTGCTCTAGGCAACCAGTTGCGCGGCCCTTCCGCGTCATCGATACCGGAATACGCGACGGGCGCGAGCAGATTGCCTTCGATCAGGCGCTTGTCGAGCTGCACCAGGCGGGCGAAATCCCGGACACCATACGCTTCTTGCGCTTTCCGCCCACCGCTCTGATCGGCCGCCACCAGGCGCTGAGCCAGGAGTTGAAGCTCGACTATTGCGCGGCCAACAACATCCGAACGGTGCGGCGGATCACCGGCGGAGGCCCGCTCTATTTCGATGAGGGCCAGCTCGGCTGGGAGCTTGTGTTCCATCGCTCAACGCTCGGCACCAGCAATCTCGGCGAGCTCTCCGCCAGGATCTGTGAGGCGATTGCGTCGGGGCTGCGGACACTCGGCGTCGAGGCGCGATACCGTGCACCGACGGACATCGAGGTGGAGGGCCGCAAGATCTCCGGCACCGGTGGTTTCTTCGACGGCGACACCGCGATCTACCAGGGCACCGTGCTTATCGACATGGACCCGGCAGACATGATCGCCACCTTGAACGTGCCCAGCCCGGAGATTGCTAGGAGCCTCATCGATTCAGCAGCCCAGCGGGTCGTGACGCTCAAGCAGCTGCTCAGGGATGTGCCTGATATCGAGGCGGTGAAGCGGGCGGTGATCGATGGATTTGCAGAAGTGCTGGAGATTGAACCGGAGGCAGGTGAGATTACGGAGCGGGAGGAGGAGCTGGCCCGGCAGCATTTTCACGAGGAGATCGGCACCGACGAATTCGTCGCCGAGATCGACAAGCCTGCTGCCGATGCGTCGGTCCTGTCTGCGCGCCATCAGGGCGAGGGCGGTTCCGTCACCGCTTATGTCCGCCTCGAGGGGCCACAGCAGGAGCGCTTCCGCGAAGTCCTGATCACCGGTGACTTCTTCGTCGCGCCGCCGCGCACGATTTTCGACCTGGAAGCTGCGCTTCGAGGGACCTTCGTGAAGGACCTCTCAGGAACGGTTTCCGCCTTCTTTGAGAAGGCCGAAATCGGCTTGATGACCCTGATGCCGGAAGATTTTGCCACGGCAGTCGCAAGTGCCGTGGCAGCCAAATGAGACGTCTCACCGTCATCCAACATACCTCAGCCGACTATCTCGGGTTGATGGAAGATCATCTGGAAGGCCGGCGCATCGGGTTTTCCTACGTGCGGCCATTTACGGAAGGGGTAGTCGTGCCCCGTTTCAACGAGGTTGCAGATGGCCTGATCCTGCTCGGGGGCGGTCCATGGGGCTCTGCCGGCGCCAGGGACATCCCAACCCTTTCCGAAGAAGTTGAGCTCACCCGGGCCTGCCTGATGCACGAACTGCCTGTGCTCGGAATTGGCCTTGGCGGACAGATCTTATCGCTTGCAGCTGACGGATCGGTGGAACCATCCGATCTGGAGTTTCGCGTTGGAACTGGCAACCTCTGCGCAGATCTGGGCCTGAACGGTTTTCTGCCGGAGACCATCCCCTTGCCGGTCTACATGCGCGACCGCCCGGTGCCACCGGCTTATGCGAGGATTTTGGCGAAGGACGAAGCCGGCAAAGCCGCCGTCTTTCAGATCGGCCGTAACGCTCTGGGCTTCACGAGCCACCCCGGTTTCAAGCTCGGCATGGCAGAGGATCTCATCATGGAGTTCGAGGAAGCTCCTCCCGATCCGGCGCCCCAGCTGGATGCGCTGAGGGCGGCGAAAACCGCGATTGAAGATGCCCTGGTGCCGCTCATGACAGGAATTGTACAGCTCATGGGGTGGATGAAACCGAAGAACAGTTGAACATTTTAGAATATTCTAATATGAGAGTGTGAGGGACCGCCAGGGAGAGAGAACGAGAATGGCCGAAAAACTCGTCATCGTGATGGCCAATACCGATCCACGCAATGGAGAGGAATTGGGCGCTCCCATATTCCAGGCCACGGTCGCCGCCGCGATGGATTACGAGGTGGATGTGATCTGCACCGCCACGTCCGGACGTCTGATGAAGAAGGGTGTGGCTGAAAGCCTTGTGGTCAAGGAAGGCTCGCCAAAGTCCGTATACGACTTCATCAAGGACGCTCACGAAGCCGGCGTGAAGTTCTTCTGCTGCTCTCCCAATCTCGACCTGTTCGACATGACCAAGGATGACCTGATCCCTGAGTGCGAAGGTATCGTCGGCGGTGCCCATCTGATCGAAGAGGTCATGGAAGACGACGTCAAGGTCTTGAGCTACTAGGGGAGGGTGTGCCTGATGGCCCACGCCGCCACATCACGGGTTCAGGAACATATCGGCGATCCGCTCTCCAAAGAGCCGCCGATGAGCCGGGACGATCTGGAAGAGATTTTCCAGGACATTCAGGACGATCTGCGCTTCGATCACGAACTCAATGGCTGCCTGAATTGCGGCATCTGCACCGCAACCTGCCCGGCGGCCCATTACTATGATTTCAGCCCGCGTGAGATCGTCCAGCTTCTCTGGACCGAGAATCTCGAAGGCATATACGACGCCATGCAGGAAAAGATCTGGGCCTGCGCCCAGTGCTACACCTGTGCGGCACGCTGTCCTTTCGGAAATTCTCCCGGAGGGTTGGTCATGCTCATGCGCGAGACAGCGATCAAGCACGGCATGGAATCGGCCAAGAACGTCCTGCGCCCCTTCAGCCGCGTGATGTTGAAGCTGATCTCGACGGGCAATCAGCTGGCGCCTGACATGATTAACCCGGATCACTTCGCCGACTGGGGCCCGAACATCTCCAAGATCGACGCGCCCCTTAAAGTGCTGCGCAAGGCGATCCCCATGCCGACCTTGAACACCACTGCGACCGCGTGGGAAGTGAACCTGAAGACTTCGATCGAGCTCTACACGATCTGGGAAATGACCGGCGTGCTCGATCAACTTGAGACCATCGACGAAAACCTCTTCGACGTCATCACCGACATCATGGACGAGAAGCGGGACGACTGGGAGGATTTCCTCGATGAGATGGAAGACGAGGATGATGACTAACCCCCAATCGTCATCCCGGCCGAGCGAAGCGAGAGCCGGGGTCCAGGGCCGCGAAATCGTTCCGTGCCGCCCTGGATCCCGGATATTTCGCTGCGCGAAATTCCGGGATGACGGGGTAGGGAAGCGGAGGACACGATGACCAACACCACCGACAACGGCGAACGCTTCACCGGCCACGGGTCCGAGTGGCGCGACTCCAATCTCAGCCGGGAAGAGGCGCTGGTGGCGACCTCCTGGGTGGAGCAGAAGATCGACAAGCGCTCCATGCTGACCAACAAGGACCGCGTCGAAGACGTCCGGGACATCATGTGGCAGCTGGAAAAGGACGGCGAGATTGTCGTTCACCGCGTCGCGGACGAGCATAAACCGAAGATGGTGAAGACGCTGTACGGGTGGGACAAGAAGGTTCCGACCACGCAGCTCTGGCACCACAAGTCCTGCGGCCAGTGCGGTAACATTCCCGGATACCCGGCTTCACTCCTCTGGCTCATGAACGAGCTGGACATCAGGTATCTCGACGAGACCGATCAGACCTCCTGCACGGCGTGGAACTACCACGGCTCCGGCATTGGCAATATCGAAAGCCTCGCTGCGGTGTTCCTGCGCAATTTCCACCAGGCCTATGTTGCTGCGAAGTCCGAAGGCCTGCCGGAAGGCTACTACTACCCGCTTGTCCACTGCGGCACTTCCTTCGGCAACTACAAGGAAGTGCGCGGCTATCTCCTGCATTCCGCCGAACTGCGTGACCGCGTGAAGAAGATCCTCGGCAAACTCGGCCGCCTTGTCGATGGCAAGCTGCTGATCCCCGAAGAGATCGTGCACTATTCCGAATGGGTGCACGTGATGCGCGGCGAGATTGCCAACCGTCAGGAGATCGATGCCTCCGGCATCCGCGCCACCATCCATCCGGCCTGCCACGTCTACAAGATGGTGCCGGAGGATGCGATTTATGACGACGACATCCTGGAAGGGAACCGGGTTGCCGTCTCAACAGGCATCGTCTCCGCCCTTGGGGCTGACGTGATCGACTACTCGACCTGGTATGATTGCTGCGGCTTCGGCTTCCGCCACATCATTTCCGAGCGCGAGTTTACCCGCTCCTTCGCCATCGACCGCAAGGTGAAAGTGGCCGTGGAAGAAGCCAAGGCGGACGTGATGATCGGTCACGATACCGGTTGCATCACCACCCTCGACAAGAACCAGTGGATCGGCAAGGCAGCGGGCAAGGGTTTTGACTTGCCGATCCTCGCCGACTGCCAGTTCGCCGCCCTGGTCTGCGGCGCCCATCCGTTCAAGATCGTCCAGTCGCACTGGCACGCGTCCTCCACCGAGACGCTGATGGAGAAGCTCGGAATCGACTGGCGCGCCAAGAAGGCCGAGTTCGAGGACTATCTGAAGGTGGTCGAGGAAGGCAGGCAGGAAAACCTCTACGACCCCCGCCGGATGATCACGTCCGGTCCCGGCTTCAAGGGAGCCCCGAAGATCGCATGAGCAATCCGGTACTGATCGTCGGCGGCGGGCCAGCGGGGCTGGCGGCCGCTCACTCCCTCGCCACAGTCGGCCAGAAATCCATTCTGGTTGAAAAGGAAGACCGTCTCGGCGGGGCGCCGATCCTCTCCGGTTACGCCAAGCTGGTTCCCTCCGGCGAGTGGGCCAAGAACGCGATCGGCGGCATGGTCGAGCGTGTCGAGAACAGCGGCCTGGTTGATATCCGCACCGGACTCAAAATCTCAGAGTTTTCCGGTAACCCTGGCGAATTCAAGGCAAAATTGTCCGACGGTTCATCGATTGATGCGTCCGCGACCGTGCTCTGTACCGGCTTCACCCATTTCGATTCCATCAACAAGCCCGAATGGGGGTTCGGCACGTTTGATGACGTTGTGACGACCACTCAGGTCGAGCAGATGATCTCGTCCGGTCAAGGCGTGCGTTGCCCATCCGATGGCCGCAAGCCTAAGCGGGTCGCAATCTTGCTCTGTGTCGGCTCCCGCGATCGGCAGATTGGCCGCGAATGGTGTTCGAAGATCTGCTGCACGGTTTCTGCCAACATGGCGATGGAGATCCGCGAGGAGCTGCCGGATTGTCACGTCTATATCTACTATATGGATATCCGCACCTTCGGCCTCTACGAAACAGGCTACTACTGGCGCAGCCAGGAGGAGTTCAAGGTCAAGTACATCAAGGCCCGTATCGCAGAGGTGACCTCCGACGGTGAGAAGCTCATCGTCAAAGGCGAGGACACCCTGGTGAAGCGGCCGATCACCATTCCCTTCGACATGGTCGTCCACGCCATCGGCATGGATCCGAATGTCGACAACATGACCCTGTCGGCGATCTTCGATGTGGATCTCGAGCCCCACGGCTACATCGGCAAGGGCAATTCGTACGGCGCCCTTGGTGCCACTTCGCGTCCTGGCGTCTTCGTGGCCGGTTCCGCCACGGGACCAGAAACCATCGATGATTCCATCGCGCAAGGCCACGCCGCCGCCATGTCAGCCTTCGCCGTCGCGCGGGGCCCGATCATGGACGCCGCGGAGTAGGGTGCATGATGGGCTCACTGTCATTTGCGAAACTGTCGCCCTTGGCCCCCGAGCCGAGGGTCCAGGGCCGCAGGATTCCGAGCGTGCTGCCCTGGGTTCTCGGGCCAAGCCCGAGGACGACAGGATTTGCTGTGCAGAGCGTCGGGCAATGAACCTCCTCCTGCACAAGAAGAAGGATGCATCCGTCGAGCCGGAGCGGGTCCGTCTTGAGCTGAGCGGACCGATGCTTTCCAGCGCGCTGGCCAATCTCGCGAAGGGAGCTGAAGAGCTTGGGGGCGTGGAGCGCTACGCGCAGGCTCTGGACCTCAAGGCGTCCATGTTCAAGGATGCTCTTGGAGAGGGGAGAGTCCGCAATCTCGATCTTGAAAAACTCATGGGTCTTTGCGTCTTCATGTCAACGGTCCGCCGACGCATCGCGCCCTATCTCGACCAGAACTGCTTCGCGAAGGTAAAAGCCGCGCTCTACGACCTGCTGGCAGGTGCTGCCGATACGACGACGACCGATGAGCGTGTTGCCGCCTTCTGCGCGTCATTCCCGGAAGACAAGAAACACCGTTGGGTTCGGGATCTCGCCGCCGAGGTGCTGCACAACACCGATCCCGAGCGTTATCCGCTCATGTCCCGTTGGGTCTGGGATGCTAAGGCCAATACCGGTGTCATCCGCGAGATCTGGCACGGCGACAATGTCGACCATATGACCATCCCCGTCCCGGACTCTTATGAAACCTTCGTCGTCCTGCGCGAGGAACTCAGCCAGTACCTGACCACCAACGGCATTTTCCGGGACGTTATGCAATATGTCGATCTGCTGTCCGCCCAAATCTATGCCGAATACATCTGCGCGCAAGGCGGCAGCTACCTGCGGACCGACTTCTCCGCCCCTGAAGACCCGATGGAACACACCCGCCGTATCCTGGGCCTTGATGGCGTGAAACCAAACTCCGCCCGCACCCGCCTGCGCTCCGTCGATGGCGAGGCCTTCGTCCTTGATGACGTGAAGCTGCTCGGTTGAAGAAGGATCTGCCATGCCGAGTCTTGGCCGCGCTGCTTGCGTGCACGTTGGTTACCAGCTGTTGCATGAGTCGGCTGCTGCTTTTTAGTACGTCAATAGCCG
>JBCCEL010000051.1:0-23265 GCA_039030315.1 Pseudomonadota bacterium | reverse complement strand
GCCACCAGCTTCTCCAGATACCCCCAGCCGTACTTCTTTTTCAGGTTCCAGAACTGATAGAGCACCGCATCGTCGTCGTGGGGATAGGTCAGGATGACCTTCCCTCTCAGCGCGGGATCAAGATAGTCCAGGGCATCCCGTGGCGCCCTGCCGTCGCCGATCATCGCCACGTTGACGTAGTTGCTGAACGTCACGCCGTAGAGGCCCGTCCAGCGTCCGTGCGGATCCTTGTGATCGGGGAAAACCTTGTCCCAGTTCTTCGGCTTGTAGACCTCCAGCAGATCGTTCTCGGCATAGTGGTTGAAGTCGTGCAGGGTCTGAAACTGGATAACATCCGGGATGTTGGTCTTGCCGCCGGCCGCCCGCGCGTTGTCATAGCGGGGCGCATGGTTGATGCTCACATCCACAGAATGCGTCACCTTGAGCTTCGGAAAGCGCGCCTTGAACATGTCGAGGTAATAGTCGACCTGATCCGGCTTGTCGCCGCCGGCTCTGAGGACGAAATTGCCGCCCTCCTGCAAGGCAGCCTCATAGAGCTCGTCGAGGGATCTGGTCTCGATATCGGCGGCCAGGGAAGAGACGGACATCGCCGCTACAATCGCGGCTGCACCAAAGGCTTTCAGAATGTTCATGTTGAGGTTTCCTCGTTCGGGGTCGTTACGATCTTGAAAAAAGGCCGAGGGGGATCATCTCGCGCGGGAAGCGCAAGTTCGGCAGCTCAGGTTTTGGGTATTTGGCGGGTTATCGGTTTGGAGCTGGCATTTGTTTCCAATCCCCGTCGCAGCCGTGCCGGCGGGTTTTCAGGGCTGCCGAACTCAGAGCTTGCCGCTCTGGGTTCCCGCCTTCGCGGGAATGACTTTCGGGTGTGGAAACTTCAGTCAGAATTGCACAACTAGGCGTTCAGACTGCTGCCCGTCGCGTACTCGTAGGAGCGGCTGACGATCATCTTAACCGTCTCCAGCTCGTCATCATCGCGCGGGGAAAACACCATGATGAGACCCATCGGCCACTTCCCTTGCGTGACGAGATAGTGGCTTTCACCCCAACCGGCGTCGATAACGTCCTGTGCCTCCGCGGCCGGCAACTGAAGGTGCATGCTGCCATTGTCCGGATGAGGATGGATATGGGCGAACTCGCGCCCGATCATGAAGGCATCATGATTGCACTCGGTGCCCTCATGCAGGACCAGGGCGCGCGATCCCGGCACGGAGATCCCGCTTTTCTCGTTATTGACGTCCGGCAGGGAGAAGCACCAGGCGTGCAGTTTGTCGATAACGTCGTTCGGCCCATGCTGCGTCACTTGCGAATGGGGCAGGCTACTGGTGGTCTCCGGCTTTGGACCGGTGCGTTGGGGCAGAGACAGTTTGGCGGGCATGATCGAGCTCCATGACGTTGCATGAGCAGAACATGGCATCTACCTTGTGCAAGGAAAACAGCAACCCTTGCAAATGGACTTTGCATGAAAGCACAGAGAACGCTGGGGGCGCAGAAGCTGGAATGGAGCGATGTGCCCTACCTCTTGTCAGTTTGCGAGGCAGGCAGCCTTGCCGGCGCGGCCCGAATGCTGGGTGTCAATCACTCAACAGTGTTCCGTCGGGTGGAAGGTCTGGAAGCCAGGCTTGGCGTCCGGCTGTTCGACAGGCAGAGCCATGGCTACGTGATGACGCCTGCAGGCGAACTCTTCTATCAACGCGCCAGTGCCCTCTGCGAAGGCATGAACGGGATCGAGATGGCGCTCGCCGGAAAGGATCTGAGGCTTGAGGGCCGACTGACGGTGACAACGACAGACTCGCTTCTGCACTGGCTGACTCCGGTTTTTCGCAGCTTCCAGGAACAGCATCCGGCGGTGGAGCTTCGGATCCTGTCGGATGCGCAATCGCTGGATCTGATGCAACGGGACGCCGATATCGCGCTCCGCCCGACCCCCAATCCGCCGGATCACTGGGTTGGCAGAAAGCTGCTTCCCATCACCTGCGCTGTCTACGCACACGAAGACTACTGGCGCGCCGCAGAGAGCCTGCCGCCGGAGCAGCGCCGCTGGGTAGCCCTGGACGATGATCTTTATCGCTCCCCCATGAGCCAGCTGACCAGAGCCGAAAAGCCCGATGCTGCACCGGAAACCGTCATCAATTCACTCATGGGTGTCTTCCACATGGTCCGGTCAGGCTTCGGCATCGCGGCACTGCCGTGCTATCTTGGAGAACCGAGTAAAGACCTCGTGCGCGTTCAAGACTCGGACGATCAGGCGGATTGGGACCTTTGGCTGCTGGCACATCCGGACGTTCACCGAAGTGCGCGTGTTCACGCCTTCTTCGACTTTGCGTCTTCAGCCATTAGCGCTGAGTTTCAATGAGGGCAATTGCAACAAAGCTGTGAGCAACATGCGGCGGTTGGCGAAAGGAGTAGACTACGCCTCCGCCTCCAACTGCGCCCTGGCGGCGGCAAATCTGGACTTTTCCTCTTCGCCCACCTCCGGGAACTTGAGGTCAAGACCGTTGAGCGTGCGCGAGGTGATGAGACTGACGAGGGCGCGCATGACGGGCTTGTGGTCGGCGGGAATGACGTACCAGGGCGCCGATGCGGTGCTGGTGTGGCGAACCATATCCTCATAGGCTTCAGTGTACTTGTCCCAATCCGCGCGAACGGCCATGTCGGAGTTGGAGAACTTCCAATGCTTTTCCGGCTCGTTCAGACGGGCCAGAAAACGCTGGCGCTGTTCTTCCCTGGAGACGTTGAGGAAGAACTTCAGGATGGTCGTGCCGTTGCGGGTCATGTGCTTTTCGAAGGCGTTGATGTCCTCGAAACGCTCAGCCCAGATATCGTCCGTCCGGCAGCCGTCCGGCAGCTTCTGGCCATCGAGGATGCCGGGGTTGACGCGGACCACAAGCACTTCCTCGTAGTAGGAACGGTTGAAGATGCCGATGCGGCCGCGTTCCGGCATGGCCTTCCAGCAGCGCCAGAGATAGTTGTGGTCGAGTTCCTCCTTCGACGGCGCCTTGAAGCTGTGGACCTGACAGCCCTGTGGGTTCACGCCGCTCATCACATGCTTGATCGTGCTGTCCTTGCCCGCTGCGTCCCTCGCCTGGAAAATCAGCAGCAGGGAATGCTTGTCGTCGGCATAGAGACGTTCCTGTGCGTCGGCGAGTTCCTCAATGCGCTCCTTGAGGAACTTCTTTGCAGCTTTCTTGAGCTTCTTCTCGCCCAGGTCCTGCATTTCCGGCGTGCCCATCCAGGCGGTGTCCTGGGCGGCGAGATCAAAGCTCGAACCCGGCTCCACGCGGAACTGGTCAAGCGGGATGTCGACTGGAAGGCTCATCCGGCCAGTCTATCGGATGCGGGGGCCCGGGCAAGGGTGAATGGCGCTTCTGCGGCCTTGGCGATCATGATAGGCTCGCGAGCCGGTCGCACAAAGGAGCACAACGATGAGCACCAATGTAGCCCCCCTTCATCCTGCAACAATCTCGGACGAAGAATGGCAGGCAAGAGTGGATCTTGCCGCGCTCCACCGGCTTTATGTGAAGTTCGGATGGACGGACCTCATTTACACCCATCTGACCGCGCGTTCTCCGGACGATCCGAACCACTACCTGATCAAGCCGGATCATATGCTGATGGAGGAAGTGACCGCCTCCAGCCTCATCAAGGTCGATATGGACGGCAACCTGGTGGCCGGTGAGTATCCGCCCAATCAGGCCGGTCATCTGATCCACACCGCGGTTCTGAAGGCGAGACCCGAGATCAATTTCGCCGCACATACCCATTCCCGTGCCGGCGCAGCCGTTTCCTGCATGAAGTGCGGACTTCTGCCGTTGTCCCAGCACGCAAACATGGTCCTGCCTGCCGTAGCCCGGCACGACTATCAGGATGTCACTTCGGCGGAAGATGAGTGTGAGGCCCTGGCCCGCGACATGGGCGACAAGTTCTGCATGATCATGCACAATCATGGTCTGCTTGCGGTCGGCCGCTCGATCGCCGAGTGCTTCTACTACCTCTACTATCTGGAGATGGCCTGCAAGATTCAGGTGGATGTCCTGGCCAGCGGACAGGAAACGCTGACCGTGTCCGAGGAGATCGTCTCCGGGCTCTATCACGAGGGAGGTGTTCCGGACACCGAACCGGATGGTGTGCGGGTCTGGCCGGCCATGTTGCGCATGCTGGACCGAATGGACGACGGCTACCGCAGATAGAGCCGCCAGGTTTTTATTGTAGTTACAATACAATTAGCTATCCTGAACGAAGATGATTCGGTCAGCGAGGCTCGCCATGTCAGGAATCGGCTCGGACCCGTTCAGCCTTGATGAAGAGATCGGAGGCGAGGCAGAGACGCCCTCTCCGGCAGCGCTCAGACCGCAACCTGTCACTGTACCCTCGCCGGCCGCTCCCGCGCCTCGAATTGCGGAACCTCCCGTAACCAAAGCGCCTGCTCCCAAACCAACTCCGCCCTCACCGGCGCCCGAAATTGCGGCAGCCAAAGCGGAAACCTCGAAACGCGAAGCTGCAAAACACAAAGTGCGGCGCGGCCGGCCCAAGCTGGAAAACCCCAAGAAACAGATAACTCTCCGGCTGGATGCGGATGTGGTGGCGCACTACCGGGCCACTGGACGAGGTTGGCAAACGCGGATCAATGAAGCCCTGCGTCAGTCGAGCAAGCTCGGGGGGAGCCAAGATTGAACGAGGGCACCGTTTCCACACCGCACGCGGACGTCCACTACATCCAGGATGGAGAGGGGCCGGACATCGTCTGGGTCCCTGCGGGTGATCAGACCTGCGATGTGTACAAAGATCAGTTTGACTATTTTTGTAGTGACTTCCGGTGCACCTGCTTCGACCCGCGCGGCGTCGGCCAGACCGTCGTGCACGAAGATGCGCCCTGGCCGATTGAGCGTTTTGCCGCCGACTGCGCGGAACTCATCAGGCAAGTCTGCAAACCACCCGTCGTGGTCACCGGCCTCTCACTGGGCGCATTGATCACCCAGGAGCTTTGCCTGAGCTACCCAGATCTGGTGCGCGTGGGCATTCCGATGGGCACAATAGCCCGAAAGTCCGGCTACGCGCACGAGTGGGAAGATGCGGAAATCGCAATGGCAGCTGAGGGCATCTCCCTGCCCGGCGACTTTTCCGTCGTGCACTATGCCGCCCTCTCCTACCCGGCCGAAGTTCTGGGCGATGATGAACTCTGGCGAAAGTGCCGACCCTATGTGGCCGCGGCCTACGATGAACGGGACCCCGCCCTGCTGGCAGCGCAATGGCAGGCCTGTCTGGACTATGACAGCTATGAACGGCTGCCGGACTGCCAGGTCCCCTTGCATGTCATCTCCTTTGAACAGGACCTTCAGACCCCTCCCGCCCGTGGCAGGCTCGTTGCCGAGCGCGCCGCAGACGGGCATTTCCACCTCCTGCGCGGCATGGGGCACTTTTCCATTTTCGGCCACAAGCCGCAGGAGGTGTCAGCCTGTGTCCGCGGCATACTGGACCGGTACCCGGCCTCAGAAAATTAACGCTTCAGAAGGCATGCGGCCCTAGGCTCGACCGCAAAGGCAAAGGTGCATTAACCGGTCGTTAGGAAAGCCGCCATTCAAAGGCCAGGAATGGCTGCTAACCTGTCCGCAAAGGCCAGTGCGCCTGAACAAGAATTCAAACAGGCTTCAAACACTCCGGCAGGATGTCATCCAGCCCGCTGTCGGCCGCTTCGCCGGCAGCGAGACCCGTAAGTTGCGCAAGTGTATGGAAAATCGACATGAAAAAAGCCTATCAGTTTGCCGCCGGTTGCCTCGCGGTAATCGGCCTTGTTCTCTCGCTCGCTGTTCATTCCGGCTCCGCATCCGCGGAGGGTCGTGAGGGCTTCAACCGCAGCTCATCTGCCCTGGTGAAGCCACGGCCGGCTGCCTATCAACCTCCCTCGCAGGGCAATCCGCCCAGCTACACACGGGATGAAATTCTTTCCGCCGGTCATAACTTTTTCGGCAAGACGACAAGTGGATTTGCCGAGGTCGTGCACCATTCGTTCGGATATGCCGGCGCGCCCACTGCCTACATCGTGGGCGAGGAAGCGTCGGGCGCCTTCATGGGCGGTTTGCGCTATGGGGAGGGCGTGCTGCACATGAAGAACGGTACGAAACGCAAGGTGTACTGGCAGGGTCCGTCGCTCGGATTTGATGTCGGCGGCAACGGCTCCAGAACCATGGTCCTGATCTACAAGATGCGTTCAGCGGAGCAGTTGTACGATCGCTTCGGCGGGATCGAGGGTTCGGCCTATCTCGTCGGTGGCGCAGGCATCAACTTTCAGCGCTCGAAAGATCTGGTGCTTGCTCCCATCCGCACCGGTATCGGTGCCCGGCTCGGAGCGAACATCGGGTACCTGAAGTACACGCGCAGACCAACCTGGAATCCTTTCTAACCGGCCCTTCCAGGTTTGTTGATTACGATCAAGGCCCGTCCGGCACCGCGCCGGGCGGGCTTCGTTGTGCCTGGAGAGGTATGTCAAGACCAATTTTCTGTCTCACAGGAACAATATGCACTTCACGAAAGCCGATCCCTCAATGTATGTTTTGCTCAGAGGAGGGGTGGCGGTTTGGGACTTGGTCAGCGAGATTTTCCTGGTCGAGAAGCTGTAACAGACTCAGCGATGATCTGGCATGACGCTTGCGAAATGCGGGATATCGTTGGATCCAAACTGAGTGAGTGGTGCGTATGTCTCAAATAGAGACGATCATGCTGTTTGCGCTGGGATTTATCCTGGCGGCACTGATCGCAATGTTCCTGGGACGGGGCCTCTGGAACTACGGCGTAAAAATCGGCCAGAGGCGCATGCAGAAACTCTCGCCTCTGTCGATCACGGAAGTTCAGGCAGACCGGGATCGACTGCGCGCCGAGTATGCGGTCATGACCCGCAAGCTGGAACTGCGACTTGACGATCTGAAAGACCGCATGGCCGAACAGATGGCCGAGGTGTCGCGCAACAAGACACGCATTGAGAAACTTCACTCCGAAATCGAAGACCGCGACAAGCTCATCACCGAGAAGGACGAAGAACTCGCCTCGCTCAAATCCAATCTGTCACCACTGGAAGGCGAACTGGCCACACGTACTGCGGCCATCCAGCAACTCAAGGAGCAACTGCGCAACAAATCCGAACTCGCAGAGAATATGGAACGTGAGAACGTTCAGCTCAGAATGCAGCTTGAGGAGAAGCAAAAGCTTACCGCAGATCTGGAGAAGCGTGCGGCAGTCCTTCAGGAGCAGGTAAGGGTGGAGGCTGACCTCTCGAGCACCGAAAAGGCGCTGAGCGAGAAGTTTGCCCATCTGTCCAAGCTCACCGAGACCATCGAGGCCCACAAGAACAATCTCACAAGCCAGCAGGAAGTGATCCGCACGCTGACCTCAACTGTGGAGCAGGGCGACGGGCAAAATGCCCTCAAGGATGCTGCCAACGGGGCCCAGAAGTTGACAGCGGCAGCCAGCACACTCGAAAAGTCGATGAGCGATGCTGAACAGGAGGCCCGGAAGCTCAACGAAGAACTCGCAGAACTCGACAAGGCCTGGGAGCACCGCAAGACAACACGCGAAGAAGCCATGAAGGCGGCGGCAAAGGCACCACCCCGGCAAAGCGCTACCGTTACGCCTTTGCGGCCAGTTGCCAAGTCTGCCGACCAAACGGACAATCACGAGAATGGACCGGAGGCACCGGCTCGGCAGAAAACCAAGGGCGCCGGCAAATCGGTCGCGGCAAAGATGATGGCAGCCGCGAAGAAAGGCCAAAAGGCCAAGGGGACCCCGGAAGCGGCGAAGAAGCCTGAAGCCTCACCCGACAACCCAGGCGCTGAGGTGGAAGAGGTGGTCGCCGTGGCCGATGGTGCCAAGAACGGCTCCGGTGGCACCAAGGTTCAGAAGGTCCTGTCGCTCGCACAGCGAATACGCGCGTTGCAGAACGAAATCACCAACTGAACTATCAATCTATAGTTTTAGCTCAAACCTCTTGAATTCCCGGCACGTCGGTGGGAAACCTCCGGCGTGTTTTGCACGAGTACGGGTCAGACAGATTAGTCGGGAGATTGAGGCATGAGCCGGTATCAGGAAGTCTATAGTGGCTGGACGCAGGATCCTGGCACCTTCTGGCGCGAGGCCGCCCAGGAGATCGATTGGGACAAACCCGCAGACGAGATCTACGAACGCGTGAACAATCTGGACCGTTGGTTCGTCGGCGCTGAATGCAACACCTGCTACAACTGTGTCGATCGTCACGTGGAAGCGGGCCGCGCAGATCAGCCAGCGCTCATCTACGACAGCCCGATTACGGGAAACAAGAAAACCTACACTTACGCAGAGCTCCAGGCCGAAGTGGCAACTCTGGGGGCCGTGCTTGCCGAGGAGGGGGTCGAAAAGGGCGATCGTGTCATCTGTTACATGCCGATGATCCCTGAAGCCGTTTTCGCGATGCTAGCCTGCGCACGGATCGGCGCGGTGCATTCGGTTGTGTTCGGCGGCTTTGCGCCGAAAGAGCTGGCCACCCGACTGGAAGACGCCAAGCCGAAGCTCATTCTGACCGCCTCCTGCGGCATCGAACCGGGCCGTATCGTCGAGTACAAGCCGCTCCTCGACGAGGCCATCGATCTTTCTGCGCACAAGCCGGATGGCTGCATCCTGCTTCAGCGAGAGCAGTCGACAGCAAGCATGATGGATGGGCGGGACAAGGACTGGGCCGCTCTGATCTCCGCGGCAAAGGCGGCGGGAAAGACCGCGGACTGTGTTTCGCTGGCCGCCACCGATCCGCTCTACATCCTCTATACGTCCGGGACGACTGGTCAGCCGAAGGGTGTTGTCCGCGACAATGGCGGCCACATGGTGGCGCTCAAGTGGACCATGTGGAACATTTACGGGATCAATCCGGGCGAAGTCTTCTGGGCCGCTTCCGATGTGGGCTGGGTCGTTGGCCACTCCTACATCGTGTACGCGCCCCTGCTGCATGGCTGCGCGACAATCGTGTTCGAAGGCAAGCCCGTGGGCACGCCGGATGCGGGCACGTTCTGGAGAGTGATTTCAGAGCACAAGGTCGCTGCACTGTTCACGGCCCCTACGGCGTTCCGCGCCATCAAGAAAGAAGATCCATCCGGCGAGCTCATCGGCGGATATGACCTCTCGGCGTTCCGGACACTCTTCCTGGCCGGAGAGCGTGCCGATCCGGACACGATTCACTGGGCCGAGGAAAAGTTGAAAGTGCCCGTCATCGATCATTGGTGGCAAACGGAGACCAGTTGGACCATCGCCGGAAACCCAGTCGGCCTGGGTGTTCTGCCCGTAAAATACGGCTCCTCGACCGTCCCGATGCCGGGCTATGACCTGCAGGTGCTGGACGAAAACGGCAATCAGGTCGAGGCTGGAGAGATCGGCGCCATTTGTGTCAAGCTACCTCTCCCGCCCGGCTGCCTGCCAACCCTGTGGCAGAATGATGAGCGGTTCAGAGACAGCTATCTCTCCGCTTTCCCCGGCTACTACGAGACTGCGGACGCCGGCTATGTCGATGAAGACGGTTATGTCTACATCATGGCCCGCACCGACGACATCATCAACGTCGCCGGCCACCGTCTCTCAACGGGCGGCATGGAAGAAGTGCTTGCCGCGCATCCGGATGTGGCCGAATGCGCGGTGCTCGGTATCGCTGACAAATTGAAAGGACAGATCCCCGCAGGCTTCATCGTTCTCAACGCGGGCGTAAACCGGCCCCACGGCGAGATCGAGAAGGAATGCGTTGGCCTCGTTCGTGAGAAGATCGGGCCCGTTGCGGCCTTCAAGACCGCCGTCACAGTGGCACGACTGCCGAAAACGCGTTCGGGAAAGATTCTTCGCGGCACAATGCGCAAGATTGCCGACGGCGAGGACTGGAACATGCCCGCGACCATCGATGATCCGGCGATCCTCGACGAGATTGCCGCCGCAATGCAGGATCGGGGCATGCTTGCGTAGGCCGTGCAGAGCCTCGCTAAAGTGTTAAGCGGGCATCTTCCCGGGAGAGCAGATCAGGCTGCCGCATCCCGCTCAGCGCGCTCTCTCTCCGCCCGCATAGCCTGTTCTGCGGTGAGTTTGCGCTGATAGCGGCCTTGCACCAGATCGACCACGACCAGAACGAAGATAACAAAGTAGAATGTGCTCTTCGCCATTGGCTCGATCGGATGGGTGAACAAGGTCAGATGCGCCAGATGGCCGCCTTCGGAGAGAAGCAGGATGCCCACAATGAAAAGGATGAAGAGGCCAAGAACTTCATACATCCGGTTTTTCGTGAGGAAATCCGACACGTGATCTGACAGCCAGATCATCATCAGACCGCTGAGGATGATAGCCGTCGCCATCACCCAGAAGACATCGGTCAGCGCCATGGCACCGAGGATCGAATCGAACGAAAAGATCAGGTTCATGGCGACGATCCAGAAGATTGCCGACCCCACGGACCTCGTGCTGCCATCGCCTTTCCCGAGCTCCGGTTCGGCCAGCATGTGGAAAATCTCCTTGATCGCCGTGTAGATAATGAACACCCCACCCAGCAGCACAATCAGGCTGTGCACGTTGATCGTCGCCTCGATAAACCCTTTAAGATCGAGCTTGAGGATCGGGTCCTGGAAGTACTGGATGGCCTGCACCAAGACGAAAAGCAGAACGATCCTGAGCGCTATGGCCAGGCCGATACCGAGCCGCCGAACGAAAGCCTGCCGTTCGGGTGGCACGCGCTTTGATTCGATTGAGATGTAGAGCAGATTGTCAAAGCCAAGGACCGCCTGCAGCAGGATGAGCATTGCCAGGGTGAATAGGTTCTCAACCGAGAACAGTGATGCATCCATGATTTCGCTTCCGCTCTGAGATTGGAGTTAGGGATCGGATCGCAGCTTACCGCCGGCCGGGAACTTCATGCGGCGATGCTGATTGCGTCTTTGCCGGAGGCGGGATTCTCAGCCGCGCCGGTTCGTCGCGCAACTGCCTGACAGGCGGACGCAAGTTGAACACTGAGATGATGGATGGAAACCTGCGTCGCAGCCAGCTTTCACTGTTCTTTCTTTCCGGTGCCGGCGCGCGCGCCAGATGAGCTTCGAGTGTTTCCGGCACGTCGCCCTTGATGACCGCCTGGTAGTGCTCGATCCCTTCCACCACGTCAGGGAAGTAATAGAGCTTTCCCTGGTTCAGAAAGATCGCGCTGTCACATTCGGCCTTGAGCTCTTCCATATTATGCGAGACCTTAATGAAGCAGGCCTCTTCGCGCTTTTCCTTGAATACACGCGCACTCTTTTCCCGGAAGCTCTGGTCCCCCACGGCAGTGAGCTCGTCCACGATGTAGCAATCGAACTTGAATCCCATCGAGATGGCAAACTGCAACCTCGACTTCATACCGGAGGAGTAGTTCTTCACCGGCAGATCGAAGTCCCTGCCGATTTCCGCAAAGTCCTGAATGAACTTCAGTTTTTCATTGATCGTCTTTTCCGACTCCCCCAGGATCCGGCACACGAAGCGGGCATTCTCCCGTCCGCTCATGGTTCCTTGCAGGCCGCCGGCAATCCCCATCGGCCACGAGAGAAAATAGGTGGTTTCGATGCGGCCGGCGTTCGGGATATCGACCCCGCAGATGAGCCGCATAAGTGTGGTCTTGCCGGCTCCGTTGGGGCCAATCACTCCTACATTCTCACCGGTCTGCAATGTCAACGAAGCATCCCGGATGATGTACTTCCGGCCGTGCTTGGTTGGGAAGAACTTGGTGACGTTATTGAAGACGATCATGCAGTTACGCCCTGGCCGGTCCCCTCAGAATCATCATCCATGCTCGCGGATGATCGCAACGATCAGCGACATGACGACGTAAATCATGAGAGAAATCAAGATGGTTGAAATGATGATGTAGAGTGTTCTTGGATACTCGGATTCGTCGGCAAGGCTGGGCTGCGTCACGACGATCAGAAATTTGAGCTTACGGGACGCTTCAACCCGCACCTGCTCAAGCGTCGACAACGTCGACTTGTAGGCCGCCGTCGCCAGTTCCAGACCGAGCCGAATTTCATTGAACTCGGCCTGCAGTTTACTGATATCCCGGCCTCCCCCTCCGGCCAGCCTGGCCTTCTCCGTTTCAATCTGGCGGCTCAGCGAACTGATCTGGGCCCGGAGTTCCTGCAGTATCGCTGAATCTTTCGAAAGGATCTTCTTGCGGCTGTCGAGCTCGGAGTTCTTTTGCGCGAGCAACGTCTCCAATGCGCCGATAGTCGTGAAGATGGTCTTCGCTTCTGCCTCCGTGCTCAGCACCTTGTTCGTCTGTTGGAACTCCAGAAGTTCGGCCTTAAGCTTTTTGAGCTCCTGCTCCCGGCTGACCACCTCCGTTTCAAAGAACCGGAGCTGTTCACGGCTGACCTTGTTGTTCAGAGCATCGATAAACTCGTCCGCACGGCGCAGGATGAGGCGAAGGGCATCCTGCGCATAATTGCGGTCGAAAGCCTGCACGGCCAACGTGATCATCTTCTTCTCGGTGTCATAGTCGGCCGTGAAGTAGTCCTGATAGAGCTCATGGAATTCCTCGCCCGTCGCATCACTGGCCAAGCGGGAGATGTAATCCACGTCAGAGCCGGAGTAATGCGAGCGGATATCAATCTGCCGTTGCAGGTAGTTCATCATATCCCTCGACAGAATAAACTCGATGATGATGTGGGCATCACGGTCCGATCCGAAGGAAGGCAGGCCCAGGAACGTCAGGTCAAGCGCGCTCGCCCCTGACTTCTGCTCGCTGATCACCGTGACCGCCTTGCTCTCGTAGCGGTCGGTCGCCATCAGAAGCTGGTAGAGCGTCACGCCAGCGACCGGCGCAACGAAGAACATCAGAAACACAAATGCAGACGCCATGTTCAAAAACTTGGACATATCCCGATCTTATCTCTTGAGCAGCTTGAAGCGGTTGGCAAAGTAGGAAATTGTCCCAAGAAAACAGGCGTATATAGCAAACAGGAAGAGATAATTCAGATCCACATCCCGTTGCTGTGCGGCGCCGAACAGGGCGATCCGCATCAACTCGTTGACCTGAACGATCGGATTCCAACTGAGCCAGTATTGCAGCTGATAGGGTAGAATCGAAAGGGGGTAGAACACGGCGGAAACAAATATGAGCGGAGCAGAAAAGATCGGTACCGCGCGGTGAATGCCCTCGTTCAATGTGCGATAGACGCCACTGAGAAGCGCCAGTCCGAACGCTGAAACCAAGGCCAGTCCGAAGGTCGCGAAAAAAAGAGGAAAATTCCGGACTTCAACGGCATAGCCGCCGATCCAGTAGAGGCCGCCGAACGTGATGATGCCGGCAACGATGGTCAGGAGCCCCTCGAGCAGAAACCGCGCAAGGATCGCATCGATCGGCTTCACATTGGGATAGTCGAGCAGGTTCAGGTTCTGGCGAATTCCGAGCGCTATGGCGTTGAGGCAGGACTGGTAGAACTTCAGCGCAAACATGCCGATGCCCACGAAGAGAAAGATCGGAATACCGGAGATCTCTGTCTTGCCGAGCGAAAACCAGAGCGAGGACAGGATCAGGACGTACGCAATCGGTTCGATCAAAGTCCAGATCAGGCCGAACCGGCTGCCGTCAAGCCTTACCTTGTACTCCTTCATGAACAGGGCAAAGATCACCGACCGCTGAACCTGCAGCCCCCGCCAGAACTGATTTGTTGCATATGATGCTCTCATCGCGCGCTCAATCAGAAGATCCAATCGTTCAGGCTGTCATTGCCGGTTCTTCCAGCATATTCAACTGAATCCGTCCAGCCGCACGAATTCGGCTACCCACCTGTCCAGCGCCGCGCGATGAGGCGAAGCTGGCCCCACTGCCTGCGGGCACGAACGAGCAACGCGCCCGGCCCCGCATTCTGCCTCATCTGAATCATGCGTTGCAGAACGACCTCGGGCGTGCAGGGCAGGCCGGAAACCGGATCCAGGTAATGGGGATACAGAATGAGTGCACCGGCCACCAGCTCTTCAATTGACAGTTTGCGCTGCCGCCTTCCGCAGAGGATTTTATCGCTGGTCAGGCCCCAACCCGCATAGAACGGCATTCCGTAGCAAGCCACCATCTTGCCTCTGAGCAACGCCTCAAATCCTGCTAGCGAACTCAACGTGTGAAGTTCGTCGCATGCCGAGATAGCCCGTCCGATCGAGATTCCGGTAACGACCTGGTCGGCGAATTGCAGGGCCATCTCCTCATCGGACAAGCCAGGGCGCTGTCCGGCAAGGACATCGGGATGGGGTTTGAAGACGATGTAAGCTTCACGATTTTCGGCCCGGACCGCCCGAAGCAGGTCCATTGTGTCCTTGAGCCCGCTTCCGGAGTGCAGCACGGATGCGTCGTTCTCGACCTGACCAGGTACGAGGACGCACTTGCGGTCTCCCGAGGGGAATTCGTCATCTTTGGCCGAACCGACATTGTACTTGCTGATGTCGTTCAGCAGTATGGTGTCAATCAGACTGCGGGCGCGGTCCGTGAGCTGTGGTTCGAACGGATGGGAGCCCAAAATGATCTCCACATCGCTGGGTTTTCCCGCGTCATAGTGAATGCCGGCACGATCAAGGACCAATGACATGGGCTGGTGAAAATTGGTGCCGAGGCCGACCGACCGCAGGAAACCGTCTTCGATCCGGAACACTCCCCTTCCAGACTTCCGGATAACGGCTTCCTCATCGGATCCGAGACGGGATGACCAGACCGAAACCGGCAGTGTTCCACCACGCTGATCAGCGAGCGCCCCTGCCACTGTTCGGTGAAAGCGGTGCGCCTTTCCAAAGGTCTGGAACATTGCCCGCACCGTTCTCCGGTTCCATGGGAATATGCTGACAATAGGCCCCATGTCGTGTGCCGCCTCGGCAATGCCGGCCACCGCTGCCAGCTGGGCAGCCGTTTCCTCAAAACAGCTTGGAACCTGCCTGTAGGGGTCGAGATAGCGGCAGTAGCGAGCATAGACGGCAGCGGCCAGTTGTTCCGCCGACGGCTTGTTTGCGCCACGGCGCGGGCAGTCCAATTCGTCAATCGTCAGGCCCCATCCTGCGTAGAAGGGCAGACCGAAGCATCTTACTTCCAGCCCGGCCATCACCGCATCAAATCCGAGTTGGCTTGACACGACGTAGACGCCGGAAACCATGAAGAAGAGCTCCCAGGGGTTAACGGGCTCGGTGATCAGCTTCACCGTACTGCCGCCTGCAGCGTCCGCGAAGTATCCCTTGCGGCGGCCGACGGCAGTTTCCGGATGGGTCTTTATCCAGATGTCGGCTCCGGGATTTTCGTCACGCGCAGCTTCGAGCATGAGTTCGAAGGAACGGGCATCCGCCTGGGCGCCGGATACGGAAAGGTCGCCCGCGGTCTGATCGACAACGAGGACCGGGGGACGGTCGCCATTCGTCTGCAGATCATCAGGCAGCGGGATGAAACTGTTGTATTTGCAAAGCTTTTTCGCACGGAGCGTAGCGATGATCTGAGCACCCTCCCGGTGGGCCTCATCCGATGTGGCAGCGTTAGCAACGAGATGTTCCAGCCGGGAGGGAGCCCGCGAGTCATAATAGATGCCTGTATCATCAACAGCGAGGCTGAAGGGAGGAGCAGGGGCAACACTGGCCGGGTGGGCCGAACGAAGAAAGCCGTCCTCCAGCAAAAGGAACGGTTTGCCGGTCCTCTCCGAGAGCTGCAAGGCCTTGTTTCCAGACGGCTTTCGGCCCCAGCCAAGGTAGAGATCGAAGCTTTGCCGGTTGAGAGGATGAACATGGGAGAACTGCGCATCGCCCAAACCCAGGAAGGCCGGAAGGCTGCGAAACCGGGCAAGACCGTGCGAGCACAGCCCCACACGAAGCCCTTCTCCGCCTGTATCGAGCAGTCCTAAAGCGTCCATTCGGGGTGCTTGCCGGTCCAAACCGGTCTCAAACCTGTCTCAAATCGTCCACTGGCGTCCAGTAGCCACCACGAGGATGGAGGAGCTCTCAAATCCTAATCGGCGAACGCGAGGCCGGAGCGAGCCAGGAACACGGCCTTGCTGACCGCATTTAGGACCTTGTTCCATTGGTGGAGCGGCGCATTGGTCACCAGAATGGTATCGCGATCCTGCATCTGGAAGGCCTTGGCGTAGAACAGGGCTTCGGGCTGACCGAGGTTCAGCTGATACACCACCGGCACCTTGACCTCTCCGGTCTCAGGCTTTCCGGCCCGACGGCGCAATGCATTTGCAACGCTGCCGTGCTCGAAGCGGAAGACGAACACGCCCGTCCGATCTGCCCTGGTATCATTCAGCCCGCCTGCGATCGCCAGGGCATCGACCAGCTTGAAGTTCCATTTGCTGAAATCATGCTCGGAAGACTTGTTGACCGCGCCCAGAACGGTGAAGGTCCGGACCTTGTCCGTGATGATAACCTTGTCGCCCGGCAGCAGATTGACATCGTATCTCGGCGAGGAATGCAGCTGGCCGAGATTGATGCTGCCCTGTTTTGGCCCCCGGACAACCTTCACATCGGTTCTGTGCGGCTTGCCGGTAGCGCCGCCGGCGCTGGCGATGGTTTCGATCAGCTTGCCGGAGCCGTCCGCCAGATTGAGCTGGTATAGCCCGGGCTTCCCAACAAGACCGGTCACGGCCACCCTATGCCGTTTGTCGGAGATGAGTCTGATTTCGACCTGAGGCTTCAGGGTCTCGCGCGACAAACGGCCTTGGATGAGCCGGCGCGCACCTTCCACGGACTTGCCGCCCAATTTCAGCCGGCCGGCATAGGGAATGAATGCCATACCGTGGCGGTCAATCAAAATATTCTGCAGGTTGGCACTGCGCCCGCCCTGAACGCCGCCAGCGAAAAGACCGCCATCAACCGATTCCCAGACGGTAACGCCGATCACGTCGCCGGGGCCGAGGATCGGTGCCACCGAACGGCGGTTACCGCCAAGTCTGCGCAGTAGACTGGGCTTGTGTTCGTGCGCGACGATTGTCGTCACATCGGCGTCAATGGGATAGGTCTCATAGACCGCGTCTTCTCCGGATGAGCCGCCACCCAGCAGCACCGCAGGGGTATCGGGCCCGTCTGAAGGCACGACCGAGCAGGCGCTCAGGCCCGCCAAAGCCATCACGGCCAGGCCACCCGCCAAGACCGACTGCACAAGTTTACGCAGCACAGGCATCAACAGTTCGGCCCTCTCCAGCCCAACCGCGCCGGATTCCACATCGCAGTGAATATGCCGCCACCAGTGTTCACTCCGCTCCCCAACGCATACTCGTCGCTACCCCATCATGAGCCCTGCATCAGCGCTCATTCCAAAAAAAGCAGGCCCATCCCAACGCCAATCATAACACGAGCCAGAACCTGCAGTCTGCATCTTAGACCATTCTGCCTCCATGTTCACTCTATTGACCTGAAAATTCAATATTTCTCCCAGGCCGTTGCAAACAAGCCACAACATCTTTTCCCGACAGAATCCGCCCGCTTCACGCTTCATTTCCCGGGTCTGCCAGTGCACCACCGGGTACCAGATGCCAGCTCGAAACAGTGCCTTTCTGCTCCGCCCGCCGATCCATCCATTTCCAGTAGAGCTTTGCGCCCATATACTCGATTCGGCTCGCAAATTTTGAACCCAGCCCGGGGAGAATGTTGAAGGGATTCGTTCGGCTGAACGACCAGATTTCGCGCCTTTCAGCGCCCGACGGAGCAGCGCCGCGGCAATGAAAGCCACACGTATTGGCGACGACCAGAGTATTGGCCTTAACTTCAAGCGCCCGCGCCGGCGGCAGGCACAATTCCTTCAATTCCCCTCCCTGGACCCGGAACGAGCCGCGGCGAGAATAAGTGTCAGCCGACTTAGCAGCCTCGAGGCTCCTGCGATACTCCCAGGCCAGCCGTTCGCGCGTGAGACGGTGCGAGCCGGGCACAAATGTGAAGGGCCCGCGGTCAGCGTCGACATCATCAAGAAAGAACCACGACTTCATCGTCGGATGAAATGTGTCGGCATGCAGATTCTTCTGCGGATCTGCGGCCCCGCTTGCGGCGCCGTTACAGATTTTCTGCAGGTAGTGAAGAGGCCGTTTGCGATTTGCTGCACAGAAGGACAGCAAGCGCTCGAACAGAGGATCATCGATAAGTTTGCCGGCTGACGGCAGCTTTTGCATCGCCTCTTCATCCAGAAGAACACGCCGCGTCAGCGTATCGCCCTGGATACACTGCCTGACCTCGCAATCCTGCAGTGTGTCTATCTGTCTGCCAAGGGCGGCAAACTCGGGCGCCTTCAGAAACTCCGGAACAACAACAAAGCCTTGCGCCTCATATGTGAGGCGCAGGTGTCGTGGGACCTGCCATTTCAACAGAAACCAGCGCAACCTGCTCGCTCCGTGCGCCGCCATGACCCGTAGTGCATGAAGCCCAAACCGGTTGAGAAGACGGCTGCCAAGTATCGGGTTAGCGGCGAACGACTTCGACATCCCGAAGGGCTGCACCACCCAGATTGGCCACATGTAGAATTTCGTGAGACTTTGCATGGACGTCTCGAGCAGACCTTACCGGCAACACGTGAAATTGAGCCTGCGGCTAGGTTCCCGTGGCTGCCGCTGACGCTTCTGTCACTTCAAGCGGCTTGGACCGGACGAACGGCACGATCGGATCGTGCTGAGCCATCATCTTTTCCACCAGGAGAGGCACGGCCAGCTCAGTTCCTTCCCGGGAATAAAAGCTGCCATTGATTTGCACAGTCAAGAGCAGAAAACGGTGGAACAGGTCATAGGCGTCAACATCAGGGGCTTCGGGCTGCTTGAAGAAATCTTCCAGTGAGCCGGAAGCGGCCAGTGGACGATGATTGTAGATGGCCCGTCCGAGCACCTTGGTGGGGACGCCGCGCCGGATCGAAACCTGGCATGCGGTCGAATTGATGGCCACCACCCCGCGCGCATTGTCGGTCAGGTAGGCGAGCTTGCCGCCATCAATGAGCACACACCGGCCTTCGATACCGTAGTGCTTGGCTATACTATTGATTTCTTTCTTTAAATCGAGCGCATTCGGATCGAGGGGGTGGCTCTTGAAGACCAGTCGTTCATCCGGTGCGGCGGAGACCGCAAAAGAGCGGATACAAAGTTCGATGAACTCGGAGATTGACCTGAATCCGCTGTGCTCGCGCATCTGGAAGTCGCCGGCCAGCTGCAGCAGAACCAGAAAGTATGGCGACTTTCCACGCGCGATCCGTGCACCACGAAGTCTGGCGTCAAATCTGACTTTCGGCAGGGCGGGAATACGCTTCAACCATGTCCAGGCTTCTTCGATAATGCCCTGCGGACGGTGGTTCCGGTAGTACGGAAATGCCGGCCTCGTCCAGTAGGTCGCCGCATAGTAAAGCATGCCGTTGAAAATATAGGACCACATGGTGCCGTTAATGTTGCGGCCCATGTCAACCTCGGCAGCGTCGACCCTGCCGGCATCAATGTCCGCAAGGGACATGTCCGCAAGCCGCGAGAAACCGTTAACGCCATTGCGTTCGTAGGTGATCCAGGCCGGCCGGACATAACCTTCTTCCAGCACATGCACGACCACGCCCAGCGGCTTCAGGATACTGATCGCGACTTTGTGGTATTCCCTGCAATCGCCGTAGACCACTAGATCCGTGACGTTGCGGGCGCGGGCAAACTCGCGCACCCAGCTTGGCCATTCAGCCGAAGAACCACGGAAATTCACTGTATTCATGCCGAGAGAATACAGCCAGTCGCCGGAGTTCAGGTTGACCTTTATGGCGTGGGCACCCTGGCGGTCGATCTCTTTGGCAAGTGACTTGAAAAAGCCGCTCGGCGGCCCCTGAAGAATGAGGAACACGCGCGGGCGCACTTGTACCGGTTCCTGCCCCTGAACCGCAGACGTCGCCTCAACTCTCGCAAGCACACTCAATCGAGAATCCCCACTCAATTGCCGTTCAAAGCCCCCACGGCTTCCACTCACGCTATTTCACGCATATTCCATAACGCACCGCTCGTCGGCTTGTACAGCCGCAGAATACCTGAAATTGGAGTTTTCCCGCCGCTGTGGCTTTCTGATAACAGGTTTACCTTACATTAAGCTTAACAAAACGTTGCTGGACAAAGGAATTCAGCTCGCTGGCCAGAACTCTGTAGCGTTCCGGTGCATTGAGCGTGGCTCCGGCAATCGACGCTGAAAGTGGCAATAAATATTTCTCCAGAAACTCCCGCTGCGCCTTGAGCAGCGAACTCACGTCCTCACCTGCTTCGAAACAGACATGTTCGCGGTGGGCGAGAAAGTGTAGAAACTCCAACAGCACGGAAACATGGTCGGGCAGTTCAGCCCTTGCTTTTCTCTGCAGACCGAAATGGTCGTACCAACGGATAAGCTCTTCGTAGAGCGCCATTTGCTCCCGTCCGGAATGGGCGCTGGCATAGAGGGAACAGGCGCTCTTCGATACGGACGGCTCGAACGCCTCCAGAAACTCGGTGTTCGCATCGACCGAGGGCGCCGGGATCACCTCTTCGCTCAGAATTTGCGTACCGCCCCTGGGCGACCGGAATGCTTCGGCAAAACCGCGATAACAGAGGCTGCGCTCCAGAGCGCTCATCTCTTCGTCGCCCTCAGCCATCACTGGCTCCGAAGTTCGGCGACTTCCTCGGGGGTCATTTTCGTGATTTCAATTCGTGTGTCCCGGTCGAAACATCCAGGCTGGCCTTCGAGCATGCCGATTTTCAGATGCGCATGGTCACCGGCCAGTTCGACGGGGTTGATCGGAGACGGCGAAACGCTGCGGGCATCGCTTCTGCCTGCGAACTGATAGTTCTCCCAGGAATGATACATGATCGCCTGGCCAGGCTGGGCGCCGGTGATGACCTTGGCGCGAACATGGAACTTGCCGACATCATTGAAGCATTTCACCCAGTCGCCATCGGCGATGCCACGTTCCTCCGCGTCCTTGTTGCCCATGACGATATAGGGTTGGCCGCGATTGAGACGTTGCATCAACGCGTTATCACGCCACACGCTGTGAACGGACCAGCGCGTATGACCGCCGGTCATCATGATCGGGTAGTCGCCTCCCATCTTCGGCGGCGGCTTGAATCGCGGCAGATGCTCGTCGTGATCGAGATAAAGATGATGATCCAGGTAGAACTGGATGCGCCGGGTCTGTGTCGGATAGGGTTGCTTGCCGTCGATGTGATGGGTCAGCGGCACAAACGGCTCGTCTTCCTTCAAATCCCCGGCGTTCCCGATCGAGAGCGGGCTGAGGCCGATGCTGTTGTAGCGGGCAAAGCCCTTTTCCTTCTGCTCTTCCCAGCTGACGTGGGAGAGATTGCCCGATTGCTCCAGGATCGCCCCGGCAGCCGCATCGCCGTCATCCTCGCTGAAGCGGCCATCCATGGTCATGTCCTCATAGACGTTGTCGAGAACGATGCTCTTTCCAAGATGGCTCTCGATGGGGCCAATGCCGCGAACCTTTGCCCGCTTCTGGATATGCTTGGCCAGCATGGTGAAGATCCAGAAGTCCGGCTTGCTGTCGCCGAGCGGTTCCACAGCCTTGTTGGTGACGTGATTGTAGGGAACGAGCGGCGTCACCCATTTGTGGTCGGTGACCTCGTACCAGGCAGCCGCAGGCAGGACGTAGTCCGCCATCTTGGCGGTCGACGACATGCGGAAATCGATGGCCACGCTCAGTTTCAGTTTCGGCCAGAGCACTTCTGGCAGCTTGTGGCTGCCACGAACGCTGCGAAGCGGATTTGAGCAGTAGTGGAAAAGAATGCGCGGTTCCTTGTCCGCCGGCGGCTGCAGGGGAAGCCACTTCTTCTGAAGGGATTCGTGCAGCGCATCCCTCACCGGCTGTTTCAGGTCCGGCACCCATTTGTCCGCCTGTTCGGCAAGCTCCGATACGCCGCCATGGACATGCCAGAACAGGGCGCTCGAGGTCCAGATCGGAAGATTACCGCCAGGATTGTTGAACTGGGACGTCGAAAGCTTCTTGAAGAAGATCTCCGAGGTCTCGCCCTTCGCCCAGTCCCAGACCAGATCAAGGCCGATTTCAAGTCCGAACGCCAGCCGGTCCTTGTAGCGCAGGCCAGAGACGTAGTCCTCCCAGCCGTCGTTGGCCAGGAAGCCGAACGCCGAGTAGCCGGCCCCCTTGCGCCCCATCTGGCCGAGCAGGGCCCAGATCAGGATCATGGCCCGTTCGGTCAGGTTGCCGTGGAAGTACTTGTTCATGCTCGAGCCGGAGACATTCGACAACGCCTTGGCGTTGATGATCATCTTGGCCAGGCGCCGGATCAGCTTCGGCGAGGTGCCGCACATTTCCGACACCGCTTCGGGCGTGTACTCGGCAAGGCGCTTCTTCAGCAGTACAAAGACCGTTGTGGCTCTGATCTCCTTGCCGTCGGCGAGCTTGACCCAGACCTTCGCCGTGAGATCGGGCTCGAAACTCCCCAGATCGAGATCCTTGCGGGGGGCTTCGTAGATCTTTCCCGTCAGCCCCGCCATGAAGAAAGTGCTCTCGCTGCCGCCGGACAATAAGTGAAAGTCTTTGCCCTTCATCTAACCCAAGGGCGCGAGCAGCTTCTGTCTGTCCTTTAGAAACTGACAAGATGCCAGCGCGAACGACTTCCGCTAACCCGCCTCCATAAAAGATTGTCAACCCCAAGAAGAGTGCAAAGAACTCACCCGTCATCTGCCAGCCGCCAATGACGTTAAATCCTTCAAACGCTGGCGTACTGATGGCAACCGGAGCTTCTGCAATGGCAAGAACTTGGTAAGCAGTGGCATCTTCTACCTCTGTCAACCCCTCGTTCAATTCATCCTTGGTAGCCGCAACCAACTCACAACGACCACTCTCTAACGAAGAAATCGCCCTGGCTGGGGTGCCGCTACGGCGAACCACCTCGTAAGGGATGCCTTGCGCCCGTAGTCGATTGGTGAGATTGGGCTCAGAGGCAGAATTGCGCAAAGCACAGATCTTAAGGGATATTTCCTCTAGAGTCTCTTCGGACATCGTGTCGAATTCGCTCACATCAGAGACACCACTGCGAGCCATCACCACTATAGGTATATCATCAAACGAGTTGATGCCGCTGGATTTTGTCACCAACAAACCTTCATGGTTTGACATAGAGAGGGCCACGAACCAACCAACCACAGCCAGCAGAGCAAAGCTGCCAAAGCTCCAGGCAAAGCGGTGGGTGTCTGTACCTGTCTCAATTTGGCGTCGCCCTAAGTAGCGCCATAGGAAAATCATCAAGATAAGCCCAGCAATCACAAATCCCATCAAAATCGTTCCTGATT
>JBCCEL010000050.1:0-23621 GCA_039030315.1 Pseudomonadota bacterium | reverse complement strand
CGGGTGTTGCGCACCGAAACCGAGGCTGAGGATGTGGCCCAAGAGGTGTTCCTGAAAATTTGGCGCGAGACACCTGAACTCCGGTCAGAAGATGCGCTTCGCGGCTGGTCAGTGCGGGTTGCGACCAACGGAGCAATCGACCGCCTGCGGAAGAAGAGACCGGAGCTGTGGGACGAACTCCCGGACAGGGTCGATCAGACACCCGGCGCAGAGCGTTCATTGACGGAGGGCGAAGCGGCGCAGACAGTTCAGCAAGCAGTGGAAGGTCTGCCGGAGCGCCAGCGATTGGCTCTGGTGCTGACCTACTACGAGGGCCTTGCGAACAAGGAAACCGCTGATCTGATGGGTGTGAGCGTCGATGCGCTGGAGTCTCTGCTGGCCAGAGGCAGGCGGGCGCTCAAGGCCAGTCTGGCGGGACAATGGGGCGAGTTGCTCGAAGATCTGAGCACGGGGTCAGGGGTTGAGGATAATTGGAGTGCATTGGCATGAGTGCATCAAGCCAGGAAAGATTGAAACAGGTAGTTGCGTCTTATGGCGCTGATCCGGCGAGATGGCCGGCTGATGAGCGGGCCTCTCTCGAGAGCGCCTTCCACAGGACGGCGCCTGAAGACCTGCCTGAACTGGCGGAGGCCCGTGAAATTGATGCGGTGCTGTCAGCAGTGCCGGAGGTTTCCGTTCCTGATGCTGCGCTGGCGCGGATTCTTGAAACGGCCAGCGAGTATCCCAAGGCAGAAATCGTTCAGTTCGGTGAAAGGAAGGCTGCAAGGAAGTCGGTGTTCGACACCTTTCGGTTGAGGGATGCCCTTCCGCTCGGCGCTGCGCTGGCCGCCTCGTTGCTTCTTGGTGTGTTTGCCGGATTGGATGAGCAGGTGGGGAGTTTCGCCGTCGTTGCATCGTTGGAGACGGTGTCTGCCGGTCTGGAGGACAGTCTCTGGTCCTTTGACCCCTTCAACCTGAGCAACGGAGAGCCGCTATGAGCGAACCGGGCAGTGTCGACGGTACGGTCGAGCAGAAGCGTAAATCGCCGCGATGGATGAAGATCCTCCTGACGGTGTCGCTGATGCTCAACGTTGCGGTGATCGGCGCGATCGGCGCGCGCGCATGGAAGACTCACAAGTACGGGCACGGTCACCACGCAATGCATGCGCTCGGTGTGCACGCATTTCTGTGGAAGCTGCCGAGAGAGCGCCGGAAGGCGCTTCGCGAGAAGTTCCGTCAGGTTCGTGGAGAGCTCAAGCAGCACAAGTTCGCACTGGTGCAACCGCTGCAACAGTTTGCAGGCGCGCTAGCGGCTTCCGACTATGACAGGGCAAAAGTCGAAGAAGCTGTTCAGGCATTCCGTGCCTCTCATGAAAAACGGGCAGCCGCGCGCGAACGCTACATCCTCGAACTGGTCGACGCGCTGACGCCGGAAGAGCGGAAGATGCTCGGGGAGAAGATCCTTGAACGGGCGGAACGGCGCCAGCGCTGGCACAAGCGGCTTAACGACTGGACCGGCAAGGACTGAGTTGCAGCCTGGACTATCAACCCGTATCGGGGAACCGTTCTGGATAGATCCTGGGCGCGGTGATTCAGACCGCGATCGCGCGCGGCGCGTCTTCAATTGTCTGCGCGTCCTGATTCTCGGTCAGCAGAGGAATGCGGATGGCGACCGTCGTCCCACTGCCTTCTAAGCTGGAAATCTTGAGTCGGCCGCCATGGAGTTCGACTAGTGAGCGGGAAATGGCGAGCCCGAGACCGGATCCGCCACGGGACTTGGTGAACTGGTTCTCGACCTGCTCGAACGGCCTGCCGAGCTTGTCGATGTAGCGTTCCGGGATTCCGATACCGCTGTCGATGATAGCGATCTTCAGCTCGTCGCCCATCGCCTTGGCCTTGATCGTCACCTTGCCGTTTTCGGGCGTGAATTTCACGGCATTTGTCAGAATGTTGATCAGCACCTGCTTGAGGGCCCGTTCGTCGGCAAGCAGCGTGATTCCAGGCTCGACCTTGCGGATGATCGAGATCCTGCTTTCCTTGGCGCGCGGTTCGACAATGCGAAAAGCATGATCAATGATGGTGCCGAACTCTGCGGGTCTGGCCTCGATCTGAACCCGGCCGGCTTCGATCTTGGACATGTCGAGAATGTCGGAGATGACTTCAAGCAGATACTGGCCGGATCCGTGGATGTCCTTTGCGTACTCCAGGTACTTTTGCGTGCCGATTGGGCCAAGCAGCTCGGACACCATGACTTCTGAAAACCCGATGACGGCGTTCAGCGGCGTGCGGAGTTCATGACTCATATTGGCAAGGAACTCCGACTTTGAGCGGTTGGCGGCTTCAGCGCGGGCCTTTTGTTCCTGGTAGCTGTCGGCAAGCTCCGCCAGGCGCTGCTTCTGGATCTCCTGCTCCATCCGGGTTTTCTCAAGGTCCCGGACCGTGTCCATCAGCTCCTTCTCCGAGCTGAGAAGCTGTTCCTCATGTTCCTTGATCGGTGTCACATCGGTGCCGACGGAAACGAAGCCGCCGTCCTTGGTGCGCCGTTCGGAAATGTGAAGCCAGCGGCCGTCTTCCAGCTGGGCCTCAAATGTGTTGCCGGATTGCGGGTCATTTGGATTTTTCGGAATCCGTTCCCGAACAATGGGTTCCTTGGCGGCCTGGGCGACGATCTCGTAGGCGGTGCCGGGGACGCAGACGCTTGCCGGCAAATTGTGGAAGTGCTGGTAGATGCTGTTGCACATGACCAGCTGGTTGTCCGCATCCCAGAGCACAAAGGCTTCCGAGATGTTTTCGATAGCGTCCCTAAGGCGGAGCTCCGCTTCCTGATTGAGCCTTGCAGCGACTTTCTGCTCCGTCACGTCGATTGCGATGCCGACGAAGTGTGGAGTTTCCTCCCCGTCCGCCTGGGCCAGCTCGGCCCGGGCCCGCAGCCACACCCAGTTGCCGTTCCGGTGGCGCATACGGAATTCCTGATCGACCTGCTTCTGGCCGGACCGCAGCATGCGGTCCACCATGGCATCCATCCGCTGGTCGTCCGGATGAAGGCGGTCGCACACTTCGCCGTAAGAGAGAAGTTCGCCCTCGCCTTCTGGCTCGAGCCCCAGCATGTCGTACATGGACTTGGACCAGAAAATGTGCCCGCGCGCGATGTCCCAGTCCCACAACCCGCACTTGCCGCGGTCCAGCGCCTTGTCCAGACGGGCGGTGGCTATGTCGAGGGTCCTGTCGGCCTCATCTGCCCGCAAGGTCTGCCAATGAAAGGCGGCACCGATCAGGAGCAGCACAAAACTGGTGGTGACGAACAGCGTTCCGTACTGCTTGGTTCTCGCCCACCAGCCCGACAGCAGCTCCGAGCTTCCTTGCAGCAGGACCAATTCACCCGGATATGGCGACAGGTCGCGCCGGGTAACGAATGCCGGCTCATTGCTGGCGAGGCGCACCTCGACCATGTCTCGCTTGTACATCTCGTTGGCGATATCGAGATCATGCGGCACGATCTCGACCAGACGGCGTCCGACAAGATTTGGGCGGTCCGGTACCGTTGCGCTGATATGGCCGGTTGCGTCCAGTGCCAGGAAAACCCGGCCCTGGCCTGTGCCGCCAGCGGCGATGGCCCGTTCCAGATCGTCATTGAGCAGGATGCGCGGTGTGCTGTTGCGCTGCAGATCCTTTTCAAGCCGCTGACCAAGGGAAGCGGCCGCCAAGTCGGCATGGAGCGCTGACACGGCTTTGCCGCGGCTGAGGCTTGAGGAATAGTTTGTCGTGCTGATAATCAGGATGGCGACGGCGAGCGAGACGATAAAGATACAGATCAGGCCGACAATCCATTTGCGCAGGGTTTGCTCTCTGACGGCCAGCCGGCTCAGAAACTGGCCGGCAAAGTTCAGCTTCAGCGATCTGTCTTTCGCAAACAGTTCTCCTAGCTGTGCCTTTGCCACCGGAATAACCCCTCTCGCGGAGTGGGTTTGCCGATTGCCCGCCGAGCTCCGCGATTCGCCGAGTACATAGATTCAAAGTCAAGGTGATTTGTCTAGGTGTAACGGCCAAATTCGGTTGCAATTGGGCGCCGCAGGCTAAGTCTTTGATCAACCTTTGAGAGTCCGCTCCGTCATCTCGCGTAAATCTCTCGAAAGAGAGGCCTTCCCGGCAATCCGCTCAAGTTGTGATTTTGCCAGTTCCCGCCGCTTGGGCTCCAGCTTGGCCCAGCTCCTGAAGCTGGTGGAGATGCGCGCCGCAACCTGTGGATTGATTTCGTCCAGCTCCATGAGAACATCCGCCACCAGTTCGTATCCCGCGCCGCCTTCATCATTGAAACGTAACTGGTTCAGCATCGAAAACGCTCCAATGAGCGAGCGCACCTTGTTTGGCCGTTTCAGCGAGTAGGCCTCGTGTTTCGTGAGCTCCTGAATTGCGTCAACCGCATCAGGTGCTGGATTCAAGGCATGAAGCGTAAGCCATTTGTCCACGAGAAGATGATCCGTCCTGTTTGCGTCATAGAAGCCCGCGAGCGCTTGGTCGCGCTCTTTCCCGGCGGTTTGGGCCAGAGCGTTTAGCGCAGCCATCCTGTCGTTGAGGTTGGAGGCCGAGGAGGCCTGGTTCGCAGCCAGTTGCCGGCCCGCGTCGTGCTCGGCCTGCACGAGATAGTCGAGCGCGCCGTTTCGCAAAGCACGGCGACCGACACTTGCCGCATCCGGGGTATATTTCACAGTGGTTTCCAGGCCGGTATACAGCGCCAGAAATTGCTCGTGGAGTGCGGTTGAAATTGAACGTTTCGCAAATCGGTACGCTCTGTGGATGGCCTCCGGGTCAATGTCGCTCCCCATATGATTGGCGATGGAGGCCTCGCCGGGTACCGATAATAGTTTGATTTTGAATGCATTTTCCAGATTATCGTTGTCGAGTACGGCCTCCAGTGCCGTTGACAAAGCCTGATCAGGCATCGGATCTTGCCCCCGCTTGCATGTTTCGACCAGCCGCGCGAGCCACTCGATCATGTAGGACTGGCCGGCCTCCCACCGGTTGAACGGATCGCTGTCGTTGGCCAGCAGAAACAGTTTCTCGTCCGCAGACTGATTGGCGGTCACTTTGACCGGTGCGGAGAATCCCCGATTGATCGAGATTACCGGGCGCTTGGCAATGCCTTCGAAGGTGAATTTCTGCTCTGCCTCGGTGAGCTCGAGGATGCCGGATTCGCTGTTCGGCAGCGGCAGGTCGCTGCCGTCCTCTGCCAGCAAGCCGAACGCCAGCGGAATATGAAAGGGCTGTTTGGCGTGCTGGTTGGGAGAGGGGGCGGTCGTCTGCGAAACCTTCAGTTCCAGCCTTCGTTCAGCGGAGTCGTATCTGCTTTCAACGGTGATTTCCGGAGTTCCCGCCTGCTCGTACCATCTGAAGAACTGGGACAGCGTCCGGCCGCCGGCATCCTCCATACAGCGCACGAAATCCTCGACGGTCGCAGCGTCACCGTCATGGCGTTCAAAGTAGAGATCCATTGCGGCCCTGAAGGCTTCCGGGCCAAGCATTGTCTGCATCATCCGGCAGAGTTCCGCGCCCTTCTCATAGACCGTGGCAGTGTAGAAGTTATTGATTTCCTTGTAATTGTCCGGCCGGACCGGGTGAGCCAGCGGACCTGCATCCTCCGGGAACTGGTGCGCGCGCAATTGCTGGACATCGCTAATGCGCTTTACCGGCCGTGAGCGCAAATCGGACGTGAACTCCTGGTCGCGAAAGACCGTCAACCCTTCCTTCAGGCAAAGTTGAAACCAGTCCCGGCAGGTGATGCGGTTGCCTGTCCAGTTGTGGAAGTATTCGTGCGCAATGATCGCCTCGATATTGCAATAGTCCTGGTCGGTCGCGGTGTCTGGCCGGGCGAGGATGTACTTGTCATTGAAGACATTGAGCCCCTTGTTCTCCATCGCGCCCATGTTGAAGTCGCTCACAGCGACGATCATGAAGATGTCCAGGTCGTATTCCCGGCCGAACTGCTCCTCATCCCATCGCATCGACGCCTTGAGCGAGGTCATTGCCCAGGCGCAGCGATCCTCCTTTCCGGGCTCGACATAAATCACCAGTTCAACCTCGCGGCCGGACATGGTGGTAAAAGTGTCACGGACAGCTGCCAGATCACCGGCCACAAGCGCGAACAGGTATGACGGCTTCGGATGCGGATCTTCCCACACGGCATAGTGCCGCTCCGTCCCCTCAATCTCGCCTGCCTCTATCAGGTTTCCATTGGACAACAGCTCAGGCGCCTCGGAACGGCGCGCCTCCACCCGGGTGGTGAAGCGTGCGAGCACATCCGGCCGATCCAGATAGTAGGTAATCCGGCGGAATCCCTCGGCCTCACACTGGGTGCAATAAATGCCGCCGGACCGGTAAAGACCGGACAGCGCGGTGTTCGCGCTCGGATCGCATACGGTTTCGATCGCGAGTGTGAAGGATCCAGCTGGCGGCCCCAGGATCGTCAACCCGGATTCGTCCACGCTGTACTGGCCCGCAGCAAGCGCGGTTCCGTCGATTTCCAGGCCCAGCAGCTCGAGTTTCTCGCCATCGAGTCTAAGGGAAGCGATCTCATCAGCGGCGTCTGGATTGGACCGCATTTTCAGCTTGGAGCGCACCTGGGTGCGTTGCTGGGCGAGCCGCACATCAAGATGAACATCGTCAATCAGGAACGGCGATGGCTTGTAGTCCGTCAGGCGAATGGTCGGGTTGATTTCGGTCTGCATGAGGCACCGCTATCTGCTTAAGCTTGGGGGAAACTTAACCCGCCTTTTAGCTCTTTCCACGAAACTGGTCGCCTGAAAAAGCGCCGGGGATGGGCGCCCTTGAACTGAGTGTGGGACATGACCTCAATTGATGTTGCTTTGGAGACGGATCGGCGGTCGGCGTATATGGATCCGGTCATATTCGAACGGCTTCTGAAGGGCGCGGACTTCGTTGCCGTCGTGGGCCTGTCGGCTCTTCTGCTCGTGCGTTTCGCCGATGCTGCCGGGCCCGGTTTCCTTGAATTTACAGCCTTGGCGTCGATCTTTCTCGGATTCATGATGCTGCTCGTGCTGAGAGAGTTGCGCGCGTATGTCGTGCGCAGCTGGGTCAAGCCGATACTGGCAAGTCTGGTCGGCGCCAGCAGCGGGGCCATTGTCGCCTTGTGCTTCTGGCTTCTGACCACCCTCACGCCTCATGTGGTCAGCCAGCATTGGATTGTCTGGTTTGCCATATCGCTTCTGGTCTATTTCGCACTGTCCCGGGTCATGCTGTCTGTATGGGTGAAGTCCTTTGCACCGTCTGACTGCTTCCGGCAGCGCGTCGCCCTGGTGGGTGGCGGTGCACCGGCTGAAGCGGCAATCAACGTTCTGGAGAAGTCTGCGGGCAGTGAAGTCGATATCATCGGCATATTCGATGACCGCAACGATGAACGCTCACCTGACTCCATACGTCGTCACGCCAAGATCGGCACGGTCAATGATCTTGCCGACTATGCGCGGAACAATCGCGTTGATCTGATTATCGTGACGATCCCCACGACAGCCGAGACCCGGCTCCTGCAGGTGCTGAAGGCGCTTTGGCAGTTGCCGGTCGACATCCGTATTTCCGGTCACACGTCCAAGCTGAGGCTGACGCCGCGCTCTTACGCATATCTCGGAGACTTGCCTCTCCTGTCGGTGTTCGACCGTCCTCTCAACGGTTGGTCGGCCTTTTTGAAGGCGATGTTCGACAAGGTTCTCGCGGTCTGCTTCATAGTAGGGTTTGCGCCGGTAATGGCCGTTGTGGCACTTGCCGTGAAAATCGAATCCAAGGGACCGGCGATCTTCAAGCAGAAGCGCTATGGGTTCAACAACGAGCTGATCTGGGTCTACAAGTTCCGCTCGATGTATACGGACATGTCCGATGCCAACGCTGCCAGGCTGGTGACGAAGGACGATCCGCGCGTAACCAAGGTTGGCAAGTTCATCCGCAAGACCAGCCTGGACGAGCTCCCGCAGTTCTTCAATGTTCTGTTTGGGGGATTATCGCTGGTGGGTCCGCGCCCTCATGCAACGCAGGCGAAGACAGGTAACGACCTCTATGAGGACGTGCTGGAAGGATACTTCGCTCGGCACAAGGTGAAACCCGGCATTACAGGCCTTGCCCAGGTCAATGGCTGGCGCGGCGAGACGGACACGGTTGAGAAGATCACCAATAGGGTGAAGTATGACCTGGAGTACATCGACCGCTGGTCGATCCTGCTGGATTTGAAGATTCTGCTGAAAACGCCTATCACCCTGCTGACCAAGTCGGAGAACGCCTATTAGGCAGGGCAGGTGGTCCTTGCCGTCAGGATCAGGGCCGCTGCCTATGACATCGCAGATCATTCCCGTTGCCCCTTTTGATTTCATCATCTTCGGGGGAACCGGAGACCTTTCCAGACGCAAGCTTCTGCCCGCGCTGTTTCTGCGAGACTGTGACGGACAGCTCCCCGGTGAGAGCCGCATCATCGGAGTATCCCGCGAGGAGCTGGACGACGAGGCCTACCGCGAGGTCGCCGGGGCAGCCCTCAAGGCCTACCTTCCCCAGTCTGAGTATGAAGAAGAGCATGTCGACCGGTTTCTGGAGCGGCTCTATTATTTCAGGCTTGATGTGACGACACCGGAAGGCTGGGATGCGTTTGCTGCCGCTCTTGGGGCAGTGACGAACCGCGTGCGCGCATTCTATCTGGCCACCGCGCCCCGGTTATTCGGCGCCATTGCTGAAAGTCTCGGGTCTCACGGACTGGTCTGTGATGGCTGCCGGGTGGTTCTGGAAAAGCCACTGGGTTCTGATCTGCAATCCGCCATCGAGATCAACGAGGCTGTTGCCAGGGTATTCTCCGAAGATCAAATTTACCGGATAGATCACTATCTCGGCAAAGAGACCGTCCAGAACCTCATGGCCCTGCGCTTCGCGAACGCGCTCTTCGAGCCGCTGTGGAATTCCGCCCATATTGATCATGTACAGATCACAGTTGCCGAGAGCATCGGGGTCGGCAGCCGTGGTGGCTACTACGACCATGCCGGGGCACTGCGTGACATGGTGCAGAACCATCTCATCCAGCTCGTCTGCCTGACGGCGATGGAGCCACCATCGGAATTTGAAGCAGATGCTCTGCGGGACGAGAAGCTGAAGGTTCTGCGTGCCTTGCGTCCAATTTCCGAGGCCTCTGTCGAAAAGACCAGTGTTCTGGGACAGTACAAGGACGGAGCCGTGGAGGGCGCGGTCGTTCGCGGCTACCTGCAGGAGCTGACTGCAGAAACGAGCGAAACAGAGACCTTCGTTGCCCTGAAGTGCGAGATCGACAACTGGCGCTGGGCCGGTGTTCCGTTTTACCTGAGGACCGGCAAGCGCATGCCGGAACGCGTGTCCGAGATCGTCGTGAGTTTCAAGGCGGTGCCCCATTCCATCTTCGGGGCGGGCGCAGGCGCTGTGAGCGCCAATCAGCTGATCATCCGGCTGCAGCCGGATGAAGGCGTCAAACTCAAGCTGATGATCAAGGACCCTGGCCCTGGGGGCATGCGTCTTGTGGAAGTGCCGCTCGATATGAGCTTTGCGGAGACCTTCAATGTCCGTCAGCCGGGTGCCTACGAACGGCTGATCATGGATGTTGTCAGGGGAAATCTGACCCTCTTCATGCGCAGAGATGAAGTGGAGGCAGCCTGGAGCTGGATCGATCCGATAATTGCCGGCTGGGAGGCCAGGGGCATGAAGCCGGGCAGCTACAGCGCCGGTACATGGGGACCGACCGCGTCCATTGCCCTGATCGAGCGTGACGGCCGCACCTGGCATGAGGAAGCGGAAGGGTGAGTGGCCCGGTCATTCACCGGTTCGCCGGCCGTGAGGAGCTCGCGGAAAGGCTGAGCGGAAAAATCGCCGAAACGCTGAAGGACGGTATTGCCGCAAGGGGGAAGGCGACATTGATTGTTTCGGGAGGCCGGACCCCTGAACGGCTCTTCGCCCATCTTTCCGGTCAGCCTCTGGACTGGCACAAGGTCGACGTCCTGCTCGCAGACGAACGTTGGGTGCCGGATGATGACGCAAGATCCAATGCCCGCTTCATCCGGGAAACGCTTCTCACCGGTCCTGCTGCGGCGGCCGGCTTTTCGCCGCTCTGGAGCGAACGCGATACATGCCAGGAGGTTGTGATCGCGCTTGATCGCCGTCTCTCCCTTGCGGCCGCTCCTGCCGATGTGGTTGTGCTCGGGATGGGGGAGGATGGCCACACGGCCTCGCTCTTTCCGGACGCGCCTGAGCTTGCAAATGCACTGCGTGCTGATGCCCCCACGGCGGTTGAGATGTCACCGCAGTCCCAGCCCGAGCCGCGCATCTCGCTAACACCTGCTGCTCTGACGAACAGCCGATTTCTGGTCCTCCACATCGAGGGAGACCGGAAATGGGCTGTGCTCCAGCGCGCCCTTGAAGATGGTCCGGCCGCCGCCCTGCCGGTGCGCACGATATTGCGAAATGACAACGTGACACCCGAAGTCTATTGGTGTCCCTGAGCTGACAGGGAGCAAATGAAATGATCACGGTTTGGGGCCGCGCCTCATCATCCAATGTGCAGAAGGTGGTCTGGACGCTGGACGAACTGGGCGTTCCGTTCGAGCGCATCGATCTTGGCCGGGAATTCGGCGGGCTGGATACGGACGACTATCTCGGCATGAATCCCAATGGACGCATCCCCACGGTCAAGGATGGCGATGTGATCCTGTGGGAATCTCAGGCTATCTGCCGATACCTGTGCCGTACCTATGAGGGGGCAGCGCTGCTGCCGGAAGATCCCGCTGCGGCCGCTCATGTTGAGAAATGGATGGACTGGAATATCGCCCATCTGGCGCCGTCCGTTTTTCCGATGTTCCTCCAGGCGCGCGAGGCGAACGATATTGCCGTGGCCAGGGATGCCAGATTCGAGAAGCTCGTCGCCGAAGCGCAGAAGAATCTCGCAATTCTTAACGATGCTCTGGCCGGGCAGGACTACCTTTGCGGCGACGCTTTCACCCTGGCAGACCTCACAGTATCGGTTTCTCTTTCGCGTTGGGCGTTTGTCGGTTTCGACCTGTCAGGCTTTGATGCTCTGGCTGCGTGGGAAGCGCGGGTTGGCGAGCGGCCCGCCTGCCGGCAGCACAATGTCGTGACGTTCTAGGCGCGCGGGAACCGGCGATGAGAGCAATCAACAGGCGGCTCTTTCTGGGTGCGGCCCTCGCGCTTGTAGCAAGCCCCTCATATGCTGCCGATGGGCTTCAGCTTGTGATGTTTGACCGTGTTGGCTGTCCCTGGTGTGCGAAGTGGGATGCGGAAGTCGGGCCGGCCTACCACAAGACGTGGGAAGGTCAGCAGGCGCCCATCCGTCGCCTCAGCATGCACCCGCCCTATCCGTCAGATCTGTCCTTCATCAAGGGCATCATCTATTCGCCGACCTTTGTGCTCGTTGCGAAAAATAGAGAAGTCGGCCGCATCATTGGTTATCCGGGTGAGGCGCACTTCTACGTGAAGCTGAGCCAGCTGCTGGAGAAAGCCGGCCGGTGAGCTCGCTCCTGGCGGAGCAGTTCACGCGCTTTCCAGCCGGGGTTGGATCCACTTGAAAATGAGCGGCGCAGCCGTCACGACCAGAAGAATCCGGACGGTATGCACGGTCGCGATGAGACCGACGTTGAGGCCCAGCGCCAGGGCAATCAGGCTCATTTCCGCAAGACCTCCAGGTGCAAAGGCCAGAACGCTTGACCACATGTTGACGCCGGCGATCCCGGCAAGTCCCCAAGCCGTCAGCGATGTTAGGCCAAGCATGATCAGCACGTAGCCTCCGGCATGCACGACCGCAGAGCCGATCTCCGTAAGGCTGAAGCCGATGAACCTGCCGCCTATGCCGGCACCCAGGACGACCTGAGCCGCAATGACCAGTTCAATTGGCGGCTTGGCAGACGTGACGCCGGTCAACTCGAGCACGGCGGTGAAAAACATGGGAACGATCATGATCCCGCCGGGGATCTTGAGCCGTTCTGAAACTGCCCAGCCCACCAGTCCTGATGCGGTGAGAATGGCAAGATCGATCAGGGAGATCGTCGCCAAGGAGCTGCTTGCGAGGGCTCCGCGGATCACGTCTTCGCCCAGCAACGCCTGAACGATGAGCGGCAACACGATCACGATCAGCATCACCCGGAGCGTGTGGTTGAGTGCGATCCGCTTGACGTTAATGCCGAGTTCCTCGGCAAAGGTCACCATGGTGTAGAGACCGCCGGGCAGGGCGGCAAAGTAGGCTTCGGTCTTTTCCATGCGGCAGAGGGCAGCGAGGTAGACCCAGCCGAGAGCAGAGGCAACCAGGACGTAGAGCGGCACAAGCGCGAGGCTCAGGCCCAGGGTGCTTGCGTGCTGGAGCATGTCAGGCGTGACCGATGAACCCATCAGCACCCCGAGCACGACGCGCATGGGCGGCATGATGGGGGTCGGCGTTGCCACCGGCGCTTTTGCCAGGGCCGCAATCGTGGTCGCTCCGATCGCTCCGAGCATCCAGGGTAGGGGCAGTCCGGCTAGTTCGGCCAGCCAGCCTCCCACTGCAGCAATGGCGAGGGCAAGGATCATGTCTAGGCTCTACCGGCTGCCACCCCGTTCGAAAAGCGTGTTTGTGGATAGTTGGCTGGCAGTCTTGCGATTGCGGCACGATTGATGCCATTCAACCAGCTGGAGATGTGAGGAGGTGCTGGGATGGTGAGGCCGCTCGTGGCGGGGAACTGGAAGATGAACGGGCTTAGCGGCTCGCTCAAGGAGGTTCGCGCCGTCGTTAAGGCCCTGGCAAACCATCCGGTCAAATGCGATGTCATGATCTGTCCTCCGGCGACCCTGCTCCAATCCATGAAGGAGGCTGCGAAAGGCAGCAAGCTCCGTCTCGGCGGCCAGGATTGCCACGCGTCATCCCAGGGCGCCCATACCGGTGATCTGTCGCCTGAGATGCTTAAGAACGGCGGCGCGTCAGCGGTAATCGTGGGACATTCGGAACGCCGCCAGGACCATGGCGAAAGCAATATGGATGTACGGGCCAAGGGGGCCGGCGCCCATCGAGCGGGCCTTGCCGCCATCATCTGCATTGGTGAGACGCTGAGCCAGCGCGAGAAGGGACAGGCGCTCAGGGCCGTTGGGCATCAACTCAAGGGCTCGCTGCCGGCAACGGCGAATGCCCGCAACACGGTGATTGCCTACGAGCCGGTATGGGCGATTGGCAGCGGGCTCACGCCGTCCGCGGACGACGTGGCCAAGCTGCATGGCCATCTGCGCAAGACTCTGTCCAAGCTGCTTCCAGAGGGAGAGGCCCGCCGCATGCGTATCCTGTACGGCGGCTCGGTGAAGCCTCAGAACGCACTGGAGCTTCTGACGATCGAGAACGTCAATGGAGCCCTCGTGGGTGGAGCGAGTCTCAAGGCAGCCGACTTCAAGGAGGTCTTCGGCATCTATCGCTGATCAACCTGCCGTCTTTGCGGCGGTCTGAGCCGGGTATGCGAGCTGGCTCGGACGCGTAGACTGCAGCGTGCCCGGCCTCAGTTCGTGTACGGTCTGCACGTGCTCAGGATGCTGGGAAAGGTGCGCAGACATTGTCGAGTTTCGCGCTCCGACCCATTGCAGGAAGTCTGCTTCGGCCATTGGCTTGGCGACAAAGTAGCCCTGCACTTCATCGACACCGCATTCTGCAACGAAGTCCCAGTCCGTCTGGTTTTCAACGCCTTCGGCAACGATGGACATGTTCAACTCGCGGCCAAGGTGAACACACGCCTCAACGCTCGCCTTGGCGAAACGGTCCTGCGTGGCGTTGCGAACAAAGGACTGGTCGATCTTCAACTGCGAGAATGGAAACTTGCGCAGTTGCTCGATGTTGGAGAAGCCGGTCCCGAAGTCGTCGATTGCAAGGTCGAACCTGTAGAGGCGCAACCGGGCCAGCACCTCCAGAACGGTCGGGTCCTGGCGCAGAAAGTTGCTCTCGGTTATCTCAAGGATGACGGAGGATCGCTGCAGCAAGACCGCATCGACCATCGCGGCCAGTTCATCGGGGAACTCCCGCCATTCGAACATGTCGGGTGTCAGATTGATGGCGACCTTCAGGTTATGGCCGGAGCGCTGCCAGAGGCTGCAGGATTCGATGGCCTGCCGCAGTACTGTCGTGGTCAGCATCTTCATCTGTCCGGCCGCCTGTGCCGCCTCGATGAACTGGGCCGGACTGATCACGCCGAACTGCGGATCGATCCAGCGCGCCAGCGCCTCGGCGCCGGTCACCAGTCCTGTCTTGATGCAGATCTTCGGTTGGTAATAGGGAATGAGGTGCCGGTTTGCGATTGCATCGTGGAGCTTCAGTGGTGTGAACTCGAAGTGCGAGCTGGAAGGGGCGACCGGCAGCTCGGCAGAAACAGTCTCCATGAGCTGTTCCAGCTTCTGCTTGTTCACAGGCTTGGCGAGTGTCCCCACGAGGTCCAGCCGGTAGAAAGTGGCAAGATCTCTTGCGACATTGACTACGCCGCTGTCTTCGCCGCTGATAATCGCGAGGCGTCCGGTGTACCCGATATCCCTCAGGGCCCGCAGGAACTGGACGCCGTCCATCTGCGGCATGTTCAGGTCAGAGAGTACGAACTCGATTTTCTTTGACGGATCGCTCAGAATTGCAAGTGCATGCTGGCCGTTCTCGACCGTCGTGACCTGGGCGCTTTTCTCGCCGACAAGATAGCTCTCGAGTATGCTCCGCATCAGCGGATCATCATCGGCGACGAGAACGTGTGTTCCAGGCTTCATAAGACATACCTGGCCGGCGCAAAATGGTTGAAAGAAGTAGTACAGCCGACCCCAGGCACTCAGTCTAACAATCACACCTTAAGAAAACCTGTCTTGACCGGAGTGGTCGCGCGTGTTCAGGCGGATTCCTTTGCGTTCTCTTCTGGTGCAGCAGCCGGCTTGGCGAAGAAGGCCCGGTAGACGCTGGCGCCGAGGGTCAGGGCTCCGGCAACCAGCAGCAGCAGTCCGATCGGACGGTCGAGGTAGCCGGTCCACTCGTAGTGCAGCATCTGCATGGCTTGCGCAAAATTCTGCTCACCGATCTTGCCGAGGATAATGCCGAGCACGATACCGGCGATGGAGTAACCCGAACGGCGCAGCAAGAAGCCGATGATACCGGCACCGAACATGACCATGACATCGAGCACCAGGCCGCGTCCGATATAGGCGCCGATCGTGGCCAGCAAGAGGATCAGCGGGGCCAGGAACTGGAACGGGATCTTGAGCAGATAGAGGATGGTCTTGGTTTCCAACAGGCCGATGAACAGGATCGACAGGTTGGCGAAGAACATTGCGGCGAAGACGACCCAGATCAGCTCCGGCGAGTTGTAAAAAACCAGCGGTCCCGGTTCCAGATCGTGCATCTGGAACACTGCCACCATCATCGCGGTCAGCGCACCGCCCGGCAGACCAAGCGCCAGCAGCGGGATCATCGCTGCGCCGGTCGCCGCATTGTTGGCGGTCTCCGAGGAAATCACGCCTTCCAGCTTGCCCTTGCCGAACTCTGAGCGGTTCTTCGACCACCTGACGGCCTCGCCATAGCCCATGAACGCGGCCAGCGTTGCGCCGATGCCGGGCAGAATTCCGCAGAAAAAGCCGATCAGGATTGAGCGCACCACCGCCAGCTTTTCCGCCCACAGCTCGACAACGGTCGGAAAATCAACGCTAAGCTTCGGTGCCGCATAGGTGCCGATCGCCTTTTTCTCCGCCTGGACGAAGACTTCCGAAACGGCGAAAAAGCCCAGGATCGCCGGCACGAAGGCGATGCCGGCGGCTAGGTCCGGAAAGCCAAAGTTATAGCGGTTGATGCCGCCGACCGGATCCTGGCCGATGGTCGCGACCATCAGCCCGAGCATCACCGAGAGCCAGCCTTTCCAGATATTGTGGCCACCGACCGAGGACGCGACCGCCAGGCCGAAGAACACCAGCGCAAAGATCTCCGGCGGGCCGATGGCCGAGATCGCCCATTTGGCCAGCGGCTCGGTCGCCGCCATCATGATCAGGGCCGAGGCGACCCCTCCGAGTGCGGAGCACAAGACCGCCGCGCCGACCGCCTTGCCCGACTGACCGTTGCGGGTCATCGGATAGCCGTCAAATGCGGTGGGCGCGTTCTCCGGGGCGCCCGGGATATTGAACAGGATCGCGGTGATCGCCCCGCCGTAGGTTCCGGTGCAATAGATGACGGCAAACAGCATGACGCCTTGTGCCGGTTCCAGATGAGCCGTGAACGGCAGCAGGATGGCGGCCAACGTCAGCATCGAGACGCCGGGAATGGCGCCGAACAACATTCCGCCGATCACCCCGGCGACGAAGATCACAATTGTTACCGGATCGCCGAACAGCGCCGCCGTGCCGGTGAGGAAATTCTCGATCATCGCCGCACCGCCTGGGTCATTTCATCCATTCCTGGAACTGGGTGTTCCAGGTCAAAAGTTGGCCGCTGAAATCGTAGAACGGCGAGACCGTGCCCTGGGGCAGCGGCGCGTTCAGCAGCACCATGAAGAAGAGCAATAGCAAGAGATAGACAAAGACCGTGATGCCTATCACCCAGCCGATCCGGCGCTCGCCGAGCAGCAGGATCACAAGGACGATGAACACAGGTGCGGCGGAGTAAAACCCGACCGGTTTAAGCAGATAGGCAAAGACGAACGGCAACAGCAGTATTGCACCGGTTCTGAGATAGGACGCGATATCACGTTGAGCCCCCTCATCGCCATCGTCCATGATGCCGATGCGGCCTTCCTGGATCTTGTCGCCGAAACGCCAGTGGTAAACGGCGTTGCCGAGCACCGCCAGGGCGGTCAGCAGGAGCAGCGCGCGCGGCCAGCCGGTGGCGCCGAATTTGTAAATCTCGATGTTCTGATTGAACTCAAAGGAATAGGCGAAGAACACCAGAACGAACACGCTCCACGCAACGATCTCGATCGTGTGAACGGTTGACAGTCTACCCATAAGTCCCCTCCCCCGGGGTCCAGCGCCAAGTGTGCTGGACCCCGGACGATCTCTCTAAAGTTGCAGCGTTTGCCCGCGACTTATTTCACGTCCAGACCCATGGCCTTGTAGACTTCGCGGTACTGCTTGATCGTGCTCGTGATCAGCTCTTTTGAGCCTTCCGTATCGCGATAGCTGTCAATGACGGTCATGAACTTGGACTCGTTGTACTTCTGGTAGCTGTCCTGGCAATAGGCCTTCTGGAACGCCCACTGCAGCCACTTCACACGGTCCGCCGGTGCCTTGGCATTCACGTAGAAGCCGCGGAAACGCAGCAGCGGCTCGAAGTCCATGCCTGCTTCCTTGTGCGTCGGCACATCGGCAAAGGCTTTCGGACGCTCGCCCAGAATGGTCAGGATCGGCTTGAAGTTGCCGGCATCCAGGAACTTGCGCACGTCACCCGGCTGCTCAAACAGGGCATCGACCTGGCCGCCGAGCAGAGCGCCATAACGCGGTGCACCCTTGTCGAACGAGATCTGCTGGATCTTCATGCCGGTTGCGTCCGTGATGAACTTCATCGTGACGCGCTCCATGGAGCCTTCCTTGGAGACGTTGGCGATTGTGGCCTTGCCGTCCTGCGCCTTCACCCACTCGACGAACGAATTCCAGTCGGTGTAGCGTGTCTCATTGGTGCGGATATAGATCTGCGAGAACGTCACCTGTGAGGTCACCAGCGGGATCAGCGCTTCGGCCGGATTGGGCCTGCCTGAATCGAGAGCATGCGCACTTGAGGCATCGTCAATGTGCTCGAGCACGTTGTAGCCATCGGGCGGCGACGCCATGTAGGCGGTCATGCCGACGGTGCCGGAGCCGCCGGGCTTGTGGTCGCGGTTGATCGCAACGCCGGTCTGCTCGGTCACGGCCTGCGCCATGGCGCGGGCGACCTGTCCGGAGCCACCGCCCGGGCCGTAAGGCACGATCATCGTCAGTGCGCGCTCGGGAAAGCCGCCAGGCTTGTCCAGGCTCGCCGGCAGACCGTCGGTTGCACACATGGCCAGAGCGGTTCCGCCGGCCACCGTGAGTGCGGCAATGGCGGATGCGGCGCCTGCAAGATACTTTTTGAACTTCATGTCGAGTTTTCTCCCTTAATCAAACCCCGATTGGTCTTGTTCGAAAAACAGCCAGTTGGACTATTGGCCAGTTTCCTCACGTGACGCAATCTTTGTCTCCCCGTTCCCACGATCCGGAGCCAGAGGCTGGTCAGTTCGCATTGTTTTCGTTATTATTGGAACAGGACGTTCAAGTTTTCAGAAATTTGAGCGAGAGTCAATTGGTAACCGGGTGACGGCATGGCGGCTCCTACGGCAGGCGAACGCGGATCAGCGCTGGAGAAGGCGCTCGATGTGCTTGACCGCATCGTTCGGGCGGAAAGGGCTGTGGGCCTTGCGGAGCTGGCTGAGCAGACTGACCTCCCACGCCCGACGATCCACCGCGTCCTGCAACAGCTCGTGGAGCAGGGGCTTATCCTCAGGGCAACGCAAAAGGACCGCTACGTGGTTGGCCCGGCCATGCAGCAGCTTGCGGTCAACGCGTTGGCCAACAAGGCAGTTCAGACGCCTCTCCGGTCTATCCTGGAAGAGCTGGTCCAGGAGACTCAGGAAACCAGCAACATCGGTGTAATGGATCAGGACAAGGTTGTTTACATTGAGCGCGTCGAAGGAATTTCGCCGCTTCGCCTGCAGTTGCAGGTCGGGAGCAAGGTGCCATTTCATTGCACGGCAATCGGCAAGCTGATTGCTGCAGAGCAGGATAAGGCGTTCCGCATGAAGCTGCTGAAGGCGGCCCCCATCATCAAGCACACGGACCGGACGATCGGGACGGTCGATGGCCTGGAGACGGAATTCGCCCGGATCCGGGAGCAGGGCTATTCCTTTAACAACGAGGAATATGTGGAAGGGCTGACGGCCGTTGCGGTGCCGATCCGGGATGGCGACGGGAGAACGGTTGCGGCACTCTCCGTTCATGCGCTGCAGATTCGAATGCCGAAGGAGAAGGCGCTCACCTATCTCGACACCATGAACGCCATGGCGGAGCGTGTAGCTCGGGCCTGGTCGCTTCGGGACGACTGAATTCTGGCCCCTGGGGCGTTGACTCTCCCAAATTTTTCTGGAATTTGAATGATGCATTCCAGTTTTTAGAAAATTCGATCCTGATGCGCGCAGTTTCACTGCGCCGGATCGATTGCAGGGGAGGCCGGCGAAATGGCTGAAGCAGCACGGAAGATCGAAGAGCAAATGGACCCCGTGGCAGAGGCTGCCGCGCTCGTCGCCCGCGGTCGGGCCGCGATGGAGGTGTTCGAGAATCACGATCAGGGCCGGATTGACGAGGCGGTGACCGCACTGGCCTGGTCGATCTACAAGCCGGAAAATGCAGAGATGCTTGCGAAGCTGGCCGTTGAAGACACAGGCCTCGGCAATGTGCCCTCCAAGATCATCAAGAACACACGCAAGACCTTCGGTACACTGCGCGATCTCTCCCGGGCCAAGACGACGGGCATCATCGAAGATAATCCGGAAACCGGCATGGTGAAGTATGCCAAGCCCGTTGGCGTTGTCGCTGCGGTTTGCCCGTCGACCAACCCGGCCGCCACGCCGGTGAACAAAGCGATGATGGCGGTCAAAGGCGGAAACGCCGTGGTGATTGCGCCGTCTCCGGCCGGCTACAACACAACGGCCCGCACGGTCGAGCTGATGCGCGAGGAACTCGTGAAGGGCGGGCATCCGGCCGATCTGGTGCAGATGCTGCCGTCGCCGGTGTCCAAGGAACTGACCCAGGCGCTGATGGAAGCCGCTGACCTCGTGGTCTGCACCGGTTCGCAGAACAATGTGAAGCGGGCGTATTCCAGCGGTACCGTCGCGATTGGTGTGGGGGCGGGCAATGTGCCGGTGATCATCGACTCGACCGCTGACCTGGACGATGCGGCTGAGAAGATCTGCGCCTCGAAGATCTTCGACAATTCAACATCGTGCTCGTCCGAGAACTCGGTCGTCATCGTCGATGACATCTATGAAGAGGCCATGGCCGCGCTGGAGCGGGCGGGGGGCTACCGGGCATCTTCGGATGAGAAGACCAGGATCGTCGAGACGCTCTGGGTCAACGGCAAGCTGAACCGGCATGTGATTGCCAAGGACGCGGACGTGTTCGCCGAAGTGGCCGGTCTCGGCGAGAAGGCCAAGAGCTCGAAGTACTTCATGGTCGAGCACGAAGGCATCGGGAAAGACGAGCCTCTCTCCGATGAGAAGCTTGCTCTGGTTCTGACGGTGTACCGTGCGAGCGACTTCGCGGACGCAAAGGACAAGGTTCGGCGCATTCTGGACGTGAAGGGTGTCGGTCACTCCTGCGGCATCCACACCAACACCCAGGAGCATGCGACAGAGCTTGCGGAAGACCTGGATGTTGTCCGCGTGCTGGTCAACCAGGCCCATACGTTCGGCAATGGCGGCAGCTTCAACAACGGGCTGAACTTCACCCTGTCGATGGGCTGCGGGACCTGGGCAGGCAATTCCATCTCGGACAATCTGAACTATTCGCACTTCATCAACATCACGCATCTCGTGCGCACGGTTGGCGAGGACAAGCCGTCGGAAGAAGAGATGTTCGGCGCCTACTGGGCGAAGTACGGAAAGTAGGCGTCTCCGATGAATTTTGAGGAATATGCCGCAAAGCCCCTGCTGAAGGCGGCGGGGATTGCCGTGCCGCCGAGCAGGTTGGCGCATTCAGCCGAAGAAGCAGCAACAGCAGCTGAACAGATTGGTCCTTGCGTGGTCAAGGCCCAGGTTCCGACGGGCAAGCGGGGCAAGGCTGGCGGGATCAAGCTTGCAGCAGACGCTGCTGAAGCGCGCGCCGAAGCGGACCGTATCATCGGCATGAGCATCGGTGAGCATGTCGTCGAGAAGGTCCTGGTCGAGGGGCAGGTGCCAATCGCCTCGGAGCTCTACGCCGCCATTCTGAACAATCCGGACTCGAAGAGCCCGCTGATCCTGTTCTCGCCCGAGGGCGGCATGGACATCGAGGAGATTGCCGACAACCACCCGGACAAGCTGATGCGGCTGCCGGTTGATATCCGTCACGGCTTCGATGCTTCGGTGGTCGAAGACGCGCTCCCGGCTCTCGGCGATATCGACAAGGACAAGCTGGTCGATCTCCTTGAGCGCCTCTACCGTGCCTACACGGAAAACGATGCGGAGCTGCTGGAAATCAATCCGCTTGTTCTGACCGCTGAGGGCGAGCTCGTTGCGCTGGACTGCAAGTTTACTCTGGATGATTCAGGCGTGAAGCGTCAGGAGGAACTGGCCAAGGGCGGAACGCCGGACAAGTATACTGAGCTTGAGGAGCGTTCCCACGCGGTGAACCTCAAGTATATCGAGCTGGACGGGAGTGTCGGCGTGTTGGCCAATGGTGCCGGTGTGACCATGACCACCATGGATGCGATCAGTCACTATGGCGGCCAGCCGGCCAACTTCCTGGAGATCGGTGGTGAGGCTTACCGGCTCTCCAAGGAAGCGCTGGAGATCGTGCTCGCCAACCCGAACGTCAAATCCCTCATGGTGAACTTCTGCGGGGCTTTTGCCCGGTGCGATGTCATGGCCGAGGGGGTGGTGAACGCGTGGAAGGAGCTCGAACCGGATATCCCCGTGTTCTTCACGATCCACGGCACAGGCGAGGACGAGGCCATTGCCATGGTGCGCGATGGGCTGGGGCTGGAACCGTTCGAGTACATGGATGATGCGGTGAAGGCCGCCGTGGAGGCCGCCCGATGATTGTCCGCGGAAATGAAACCGTCATGGTGCAGGGCATCACCGGCCGCCAGGGCACGTTCTGGGCCGAGCGTATGCGCGAGTACGGCACGAAGATTGTTGGCGGCGTGAACCCTAAGAAGGCGGGCCAGGAACATATCGGCCTGCCAGTCTGGGGTTCGGCTGTCGATGCTGCCAAGGAAACGCAGGTTGATGCCACGGTCCTCTTCATCCCGCCATTGGGCGTGAAGGCGGCGGCGCTGGACGCCATCGAGGCCGGGATCAAGAAGATGGTCGTCATGACAGAGCACGTGCCGGTTCAGGATGTCATGTACTTCCTTGCGGCAGCGAAGGAAGCCGGGTGCCAGGTGATCGGGCCGAACACGGCCGGACTGGTGACGACAGGCGAGTGCTTTGTCGGTTTCATGCCCGCATTCAATTCCGGCATTTTCAAGCAAGGTCATGTCGGCGTTATCTCCCGTTCGGGAAGCCTCGGCACGATGGTCTGCCTCAACCTCGTTCAGGCCGGCCTCGGCATATCGACCTTCATCGGGATTGGCGGCGACCCGATCATAGGCACCACGACGCGGGATGCGCTGGTGGCGCTTGATCAGGACGACCGCACCGAGGCCATCGCCATGGTCGGCGAGATCGGCGGCGGCATGGAGGAAGAGGCGGCCGAATACGCAAAGACCATGTCGAAGCCGATAGCTGCCTTTATCGCCGGCGCCGCGTCTCCCCCAGGCAAGAAGATGGGACATGCGGGCGCCATCGTCATGGGCACTGTCGGCAGCTATGCCGGCAAGAAAGCCGCGCTGGAAGCGGCCGGTGTGGCGGTCGTGCCGACGCCGTCCGGCATCCCGGAAGCCTTGAAGGGCGCAGCTTAAGGCGATTCAGCCCAGGGTCATCCGCATGTCCGGTCCCGCGTAGCTGAAGCCCATCTTTTCATAAAATGGCTGATTGCGGGGCACGGCATAGAGACCGACTTCTATGCACCCCCGCTCCCGCGCCGCTTCAATCACGGCGCAGACAAGCTTGCCGCCCACGCCCTTGCCGCGGGCGGCTTCGGTCACAATCAGTTCCTCCACCTGAGCGTATTCTCCGTCGTAGCGCAGGGCCAGGTTGAACGATGCCGTGACGAGGCCGAGAGTGCCGGTTTCATCTTCCGCGAGCAGCACGCATCCGCGCTCATTGGCGACGAACGACGAAATTGCCTTTCCGTTCTCCGTCTTGCGGAAAGGGATGCCGTCGTTCGCGAGCGCGTTAGTAAGGGCTTCCAACAGGTCGACGATTGCGCCGCGGTCGGCTTCGCCTGCCGGGCGAATGATCAAGCTTTCTGACATGAGACTGACATCAATGGCTGGTTTCGGTTTTGACGGTGGCAATAGCTTGCCGCTCCGTCTGCATGCCCAACTTCGTTAGTGCAAGGATCAGAATCATGCTAACTTCAAATTTCCTTGTCCTGGTGGGAGCTGAAAACTAATGACACTAAGTGCACCAACTCAAATCGTCTTCATCATTGCAGTGGTGATAGCCATTCTGGCAGCTCTGGCTGCCCTTGGTATCCTTTCGTTCATTCCGATTCCGTCGGTGTGGCTGATGGGGATCGCCTTCGTGTTGCTGGCGCTTGGGTGTCTCCTTAAGGGGATGTGACGCCGCACCAGGTGACGGCCTCTGACTTTAACAACTTGCCGCCTCGGGGCCCGCAGGTTGAGCAGCGCTTTGAGACGGCTTTTTTAGTGTGCTAAGCGGATGTCTTTGCTGCGCAAAGGGAGGCCTGCCGCTTATGCCGAACGGTGATATTGTCTGGACCTATTTCGAAGGCGACTGGCATGAGGGCAACGTACCCGTGCTCCGCGCCTGCGATCAGGCCACGTGGAACGG
>JBCCEL010000049.1:0-24158 GCA_039030315.1 Pseudomonadota bacterium | reverse complement strand
CGTGGAGCAGATGATCCGCGATCTGGTGGAAGCCGGCATTCTTCTGGTCAAGACCGCCAAGCGCAAGGAAGTCGAGGCGACGGCCCACATCAACGCCGAAGAGCGGGTTCTCGATGCCCTGGTCGGCCCCGGCTCTTCCGACAAGACCCGGCAATCCTTCCGCAAGAAGCTGCGTGAGGGCTCCCTCGACGAGAAGGAAATCGAGATCGAGGTTGCCGACAACTCAGGCGGGCTCGGTGAGTTCGAAATCCCGGGCATGCCCGGCGCCTCGGTCGGAATGATCAATCTCAACGACGTGCTCGGCAAGGCGCTCGGCGGCCGCACGAAGACCCGTAAGCTGAATGTCCGTGAATCCTACGATGTTCTGCTGGCCGATGAATCCGACAAGCTGCTGGATGACGACCAGATCGTTCAGGAGGCGATCGATCTGGTTGAAAACAACGGCATCGTGTTCCTGGACGAAATCGACAAGATCTGCGCCCGTTCCGAACGCACTGGCGGGGATGTCAGCCGCGAAGGCGTGCAACGGGACCTGCTGCCCCTGATCGAGGGTACGGTGGTCAGCACCAAGCATGGTTCGGTGAGCACCGACCACATCCTCTTCATCGCCTCCGGCGCATTTCATCTGGCCAAACCGTCGGATCTGCTGCCTGAATTGCAGGGCCGGCTACCCATCCGGGTCGAGCTGAGAGCACTGACCAAGGAGGATTTCCGGCGCATCCTGACCGAGCCCGAGGCCAGCCTGATCAAGCAGTATGTGGCGTTGATGGGCACCGAGGAGGTGACCCTGGACTTCACCGATGACGGGATAGACGCGCTCGCCTCGATCGCGGCGGATATCAACGGAACGATCGAGAATATCGGCGCGCGGCGTCTGCAGACTGTGATGGAGCGCGTCCTCGACGAGATTTCCTTCAATGCCACGGACCGTCCGGGCGAAAAGGTCACGATCGATGCGGCCTATGTCGAGGAAAACCTCGGCGATCTCGCCAAGAACGCCGACCTGTCCAAGTTCATCCTCTAGCTGGCAACCTTCGCCGCCCCACCCCTTACATGCCGCCCTGGGTCCTCGGGTCAAGCCCGAGGACGGCAGTGTTGGGAACGTTCGAATGAACTTTCCACTTGCCGCCCTCGGCCTCCGAGCCGAGGGCCCAGGGCGGAATGCTCATTGCCAGGCGTTCAGCGACCTTGCGCCAGGGTACGACGTTCCCAAGTCTCAGAACGAGGCTTCAGATCGGCACGCTGTAGAGGATGAAATCGGACTTCGGCTGATAGGTGTCGTAGAGACGGCGGGCCGGGTAGTTGAACTCCTGGGTCAGCCAGCGGACATTGGGCAGACCCTTGGATTTTGCCACCTCCACGACGTGGTCGATCAGGGCGCGGCCGGCGCCGGAGCCGCGAACCTCCGGGTCGACGTAGAGATCGCTGAGATAGCAGACCATGCCGCCGCCGAGAGAGCGGTGCATGAGCTGGTACTGGGTAAAGCCGATGATGGTGCCGTTCTGATCGCAGGCCAGATCACACCAGAAATCATTGCCGTCATCGAAGATCCAGTCCCAGACCGCGTCAAACCCGCCATCCGGCACGGACGTCTTGTAGAACTCGGCGTAAGCCTGGAACATCGCTTCCCAACGCGCCCTGTCGGCGGCTTGCAGCGGACGAATGCTGACGCTCATGGCTCATGTCTCCTAAAGCGATACGGTGGGGTCCTGATCATGGATAAAGGCTCGGAAAGCCGCCCAGAACTGCTCGCGCAGACTGTCGCGCTCCAGCAGAATTTCGTGCCGCGCGGCGTCCAGCACGATCGTCGAAACACTGGGGATCCTGTCGGCGAAGTTTCTTGATGCCCTCGTCGACACAACCCGGTCCCGGCCGGCGGCGACGATGAGCACCGGCACCTTGAAGAGCGTGCTCTTCTTGATGGCGGCCACCGAATCCATGGCCTCCATGGCTGCGGCAATCCAGCTGAAGGTCGCGCCGCCCACCGCAAGGTCCGGCGCAGCCTCCATGATTCGTTTCGTACGCTCAAACCTGGTCAGATCACTGGTGAACGGGTTGTTGGGAAAGTCCCAGTTGACGAAACCGGCAGAACCCTGGCCAGGCACCTGCATACCGCCAAGCCCCATGGCCTTCATCGCATTCGCCGCCGACTTCACCAGCTTTCGCGGGACATGCTCATTCGCAAGATCGAGCATGGGCGCGGACAGCACGATCTTCTCGAACCAGGTTCGGGTCAGCGCCGCCCGCACCAGCACACAGCCTCCCATGGAATGCCCCAGCGCAAAGTATGGCGGCGGGCAGTCGGGCAGGACGGCCTGGGTCATGAAGGCTGCAAGATCCAGATCGTACTGCTTGAAACTCTTGACGTGCCCTTTGCGCGGATTGGAGAGGGCGCGCATCGAGCCCCCCTGCCCGCGCCAGTCCAGAGCGGCAACCGCATAGCCCTGGCTCAGCAGATCGGCAGCAGTCTCGAAATGTTTCTCGATGAATTCCCCGCGCCCCTGGAAGATGCAGACCGTGCCCTTCGGATTGCGCAGTTCCTCGCCCCAGATGGCATAACGCAGTGCGAAATCATCATCTGTCAGCACGCTGCCCGCCTTGGCGCCCGGCACGATCTCATTGCCCGGCACCCCCACCAGGGTGGGCTGCAGGGGCTGAGGATCTCGGGTTCTTGATCGCAGTAGCATCGTGCATTCCGGGGCCGCTGTGACAGGCAAGCTCCCGGCAGCCCGCATCCGCAGCAAGCGGTGATGATTGGTGGCCCGGTCTTACAGCAATTTGACCGGGGTCCGCGAGGGCTAATCAGCGCGGGGCACGGCCTAAAGAAAGATAAAATTTTACGGACCAGATTAAGCCGAAGTCAATCCAAAGGTGGTACCGAAACCATAACGGCAAAGGACCCAAGGGGTGGCAGGGGTCCGGCGCCATAGGGACAGAGGATGGGACGGTGCGCGGGTTCACCAACAAGACAGCAATGTCCGGACGAGAGTCGCAGAACTGCGGCGGCGAAAGCAGGCCGAGCTTCGATCTGATCACCAGCTTCGATGAGCTCATCCAGTTCGAGTCTGCCTGGCGGGACCTGGAAGCCCGCGACACCGGACGTTTCACCTATTTCCAGACCTATGACTGGTGCGCCCGCTGGTTCGATATCTTCGGCGACCGCGATCCGCTTTCGGAAGGGCCGCACTTGAGGGTCTTCACAGCCTATGAACAGGGAAGATGCGTCCTCATCTGGCCGATGATGCTGGAGAGGCGCACCATGGGCCTCAATACCCTGATCACGCTGAGTGAACCCCATGCCCAGCTGTCCAATGTTCTTGCTGATCCGCACGCTGACGTGGAAGCGGCCGTCCGGGGCTGCTGGGATCACATGCGCCGCCTGCCCAACGTGGACGTCATTGACCTGCCGAATGTCCCCGCCTCGTCCTCCCTCGGCAAGGTGCTGCTGACGGAGCAGGATCTTGAGGGTTCGACCGACGGCTGTTCGATCATGGACCTCTCCGCGTTCGACGACTGGAGCGCCTATCAGGGCTCACTCTCCGCCAACACCCGCCGGGGACGCCGGCGCAAGCGGAAAAAACTCGAGAGCGACGGCAGGCTTGAGTTCGCGGTGCACATGGCCGGCACGGACGGTTACCGGCGCCTGGTGGCCACATCGCTGCAGTTCAAGGATGTCTGGCTCAGGGAAACGGGAAAGGCCAGCCGCGCCCTCTCCATGGCCGGCACCCAGGAGTTCATGCAAGGTCTCAGAGACACTCCGGACGGCTCCGCACGCTGCGTTGCAGGAGAACTCACTCTGGACGGGCACACCATCGCCGCAGAGTTCGGCTTTGAGCGGCACGGACACTATATCGGCTATCTCGGGGCATTCGACTGGCACTTCCGCGTCCATTCGCCGGGCAAGCTGGAAATGGAGGAAATGCTGGGCTGGTGCATGCGGGAAGGGATCGAATGGTATGATCTCCTCGGCAATGCCAGCACCTACAAGGACGACTGGTCGAACATGACCGTGCCGCTGGTGAACCTGCATGAAGGGCTCACCACGCTCGGCAAGGCACAGGCCAACCTCTGGAGCAAGCGCTTGCGACCGGCGCTGAAATCCGCACTGGAAAGTCTGTCCGGCGATCAGCGCAAGTTTCTTCTGGGCAAGCTCGGTACTGCCCCGTTCACATCGGCGCCGAAAGGCTAGGGACGCCAATGCTGGCCGCAGTCGCGCAAAAACTCAAAGACGAAACGCTCCGCGATGCGGCGATGACGTTCGCCATCCGGGTCGGCTCGGCCGGGCTCGCCTACGGCATCCAGGTCTTCCTGGCCCGTACGCTCCAGATGCAGGAATACGGCATCTATGCTGCACTCTGGACCTTCACGATCGTTGCCGCACATGTGGCGGTGTTCGGGTTCTCTGAATCCAGCCTGCGCTTCATTCCGCGCTACATGGCACGCGGGCGGGTTGCCTGCGCGGAAGGCTTCCTGACCACCGGCTTCAAACTCATCGCTGGCGGATCCATTCTGCTTGTCGCCCTCGGACTGGCCGTGCTCTGGCTGGCAGGGTCCTTCATCCCGGCCATCTACCTTGCCGGTCTGCTGGTCGTGCTGATCGGCCTGCCGGTCGCCGCAATGGAGCTTTATCTGGAAGGCGTCTGCCGCAGCTTCGGCTGGTTCGCGCTGGCCATCGTTCCAGGCTACCTCGTCCGCCCGTTGCTGATCGGCCTTGCCGTCGTGCTCTGGGCGCTGAGCGGCCACATGCCCGATGCAGCCTTCGTGCTTGCAACTGCGCTGGTGATCACGGGCATCTCCGCCCTGGCTCAGGCCTTCACCGTCTATCGCCGGCTGTCGCGCATGGCAAAGCCTGTCATGGGCTCCAACCGCCGGAGCCTGTGGCTGCGCGCATCCCTCCCGCTGGTGTTCGTGGCCGGGCTTGAAGAGATCTTCATTTCCACCGACGTGCTGCTCTTGAGCCTGATGGGCACACCGGACGAAGTTGCGCTCTATTTTGCCGCCGTGCGCTCCATGGCTATCGTCAATTTCGTCTTCTACGCCTTCATGATCGTCAGTCCGCGGAAGTTCTCCGTCGACAATGCAGGCCAGGACCGGGCACGGCTTCAGGAGACAATCACCGAAACCAGCAACTGGACATTCTGGCTGACGGTGCCGGCCGTGGCCATCACCCTGGCTGCCGGCTATCCGCTGCTGCGCCTGTTCGGGCCTGAGTTCACCGCGGCCTATCCGGTCATGGCGCTGATCGCCCTTGGCTACATTGCCCGCGCCTCCGTCGGCCCTGCGGCTGACCTTCTGGTGGTCCTTGGCTACCAGCGCGCAAGTCTGCTGGTCAGCGCTGCGGGCATCGGCGTGAATGTGGCCTTTACCATCGCGCTCTATCCAGTGTTCGGGATCGCCGGAGTGGCGGCCGCCACCGCCTTCGCACTGGCCTTCCGCGCCGGCGCGAGCGCCTATGTTGCGCGCCGGCACGCCGGGCTCAATGTTTTTGTCACAGGCTGGCCTGCCCTCGAACGCGGGACGCCGACCGAACCCGTCGCAAGCAACACATGAACTTTTCGATTTGACGAGTGAGTACAGGAGTAACTGCAATGACCCCGGAAATCCTGACCAACTGGAACGACCGGCACGCCAAGCTGTTCGGCAAGCATACAGTCAAGCTGACCCACAAGCTGGAGGACAGCGGCCTGTTTTCCATGGACGCGATCGCCGAGTTGATCGACGGTTATCCCGACAGCCACTACAACGTGAACTCGATGGGGTCCGACCACCGCCGCAAGCAGTGGCGCGAGGGCGTGATCGCCGGACAGTCGGGAGAGGACGTGCTGAAAGCCATCGCCAAGGGGCGCATGTGGATCAATCTGCGCCGCGTCATGGAAGTTGATGAGCGTTACAACGCCCTCCTGAAGAAGATCTTCGCGGAATTCGAAGGCCTCGTGCCGGGTCTTGAGACCTACAAGCACAATCTTGGCATCCTGGTCTCTTCGCCGGGTGCCCAGGTCTACTATCATGCGGATGTTCCAGGCCAGGCACTCTGGCAGATCGCCGGTCGCAAGCGCATCTACATCTATCCCAACGTCTCGCCGTTCCTTGAGCCGGCCGATCTGGAAGCCATCATCACCGGCCAGCAGGAAGAGGAAATCCCCTACGAGACCTGGTTCGACGATTTTGCCGAAGTGCATGACCTTGAACCCGGCGAGATGCTGCACTGGGGCCTCAACGGCCCGCACAGGGTGGTCAACGAGGACTGCCTGAACATTTCGGTGACCACCGAGCACTGGACAAGCGAGATCCGCAACTCATACGCCGTGAACTATGCCAACGGCGTGCTGCGTTCCAACTTCGGCTACAGCCCACGCAGCCGCGACATTCACGGGTTGTCGGTATACCCAAAGGCCGCCATCACCATGGCCTGGAAGAAGCTGAAGCTGAACCGGGCGAGCGAGTTCGTCCGCAAGATCGACTTCCACGTGGACGCCAGCGCGCCCAACGGCATGCAGGACGTGTCAGCCTACGTAAAGTAGCGTGCGAAGGGCCGGTCATGGTAGGAGGACGCAACGCGACCTCAAACCGGGCCGGCCCATGCGCACCCTCTTACCGCTCGCCCTCCTCGTCTGCTTTTCAGATTTCCAGGCGGCAAACGCCGATGCGTTGACGGACGTCACCTGGGGTGTGAAGGCTGGGGGTGCACCCTATGTCCGGTTTCAGGCAGACGGCAGGATCGTCGGCAATGCGTCATGCAACCGGTTCTGGGGCAGTTACAAACGGAGCGGAACCGAGCTTGAGATCTCGCGGTTCGCAACCACCCGGAAGTACTGCGGCGCGGCAAGGATGACGGCCGAACGCGCGTTCCTGTCAAAGCTGGGACAGGCCAGGCGCTACGAGACCGGCGCAGGTTCACTGCGGCTGACAGGGCAAGACGGCAGCCTCGTCCTCCTGCTTCACCGGCAGCCGTAACGCACGTCCCGCGAAGCAGCTTGTGAACGAATGCTGCAAAAATCCCTAAGTGTCGCCCTCGGGCTTGACCCGAGGGCCCAGAGCCACAGTTTCAGTCGGGAGCTCCCATCTCCTCACATTCTGAAATATCGATAGAAACATCAACATTCCTGCCGCTGCCCTGGGTCCTCGGGTCAAGCCCGAGGACGGCAAGAAGGAGTATCACGGGATTGTTTCAGCAACTCCTACGCGGGCATGACGCCTGCTCTGACGCCAGCTCTGGATCATCTCTCTACACCTCATCTTAAGGCCGGCGTGCGACAAGGTGGCGATGCTTGCGTCCGAACGGGCGCCAATATTCTGGGGATCATGACCAATGACATTCGGAAAACGAACACCGCCTCCCTCATCCGGCGATGACGGGGCTCCGAGAGGCGATGTCGTCGTGCGCGCTGCCGACGATATCGCGCAGGCACTGCTGGGCGCCTACAAGAACGAGCGTGGTGTCCACGCGGAATCCGTCATTGGCGCCGCTGCCGCGGTCACGGCAGACAGTGCGCGTGCAAACAGTCTCAATGCCATCCCCGGGGTCAACTTCGCCTCCGGCACTTTGTTCGGCAGGAGTTCAGTGGATGCGATACTCTTTGAGAAGGAGGACAGCGTCTGGAACATCATCACCCGGATGGCTGTGACGAACCTGGGCATTGGCGAGGAGAAGCTGCCCGGGGTGTCCTCGGTCATAGCCCGGACCGCCGCTGCATACGGTTCACAGAACTTTCCGCCGCTCTCGGTGCCGCGCGAGCACTATCCGATCGACTGGTCGCCCCTTGCGGGCCCGCGGCTCAGGCCTTCAATTGACGTCATCTCCGACCATCACGGGCTACAGGGGGACGAAAGAGCGCTCGCCGGTGCGGTGGCGACATTCACGCTCGTCCAGATGACCCAGGAAGTTCTCGACCCCGTTATCGGGCTGACACTGGCTCTGGAGATGCTGGTGGGTGCGACCCGCATACCCGTTGATATGCTCGAAAAAATGGCGGTCGCCTGAGGCAGGAACCCGATTTCCTGCTGATCTGCGCGGGCAGCGCCACCGTACTTTGTGCGCATGGCCTGCCGCAATCTCATCCTCGTCTTCGGCGATCAGCTCTCCGACACTCTCAGTTCTCTTGGAGCCGGTGATCCTGCACGTGATCACGTGCTGATGGCGGAGGTCCGGGAAGAGACGGACTATGCCAACCACCACCAGAAGAAGATTGCGTTCCTGTTCAGTGCCATGCGGCTGTTCGCCAGACGGCTGCGCGAGGCTGGATGGAGTGTCACGTATGTGAAACTCGACGAGACCGGATATACCGGCTCGTTTTCAGGCGAGGTGGAGCGCGCTGTCAGCGCCTTGTGCCCTGATCGCATCCTTGTCACCGAACCCGGCGAGTGGCGGGTCCTGCAGACCTTGCGCGCGTGGCCGGCCCGGCTCGGCCTGCCGGTGACCATCCTGGATGACACCCGCTTTGTCTGTTCCCGGCAGGAGTTCGCAGCCTGGGCCGAAGGGCGCAAGCAGCTGCGCATGGAGTTCTTCTACCGCGAGATGCGCCGCAAGACGGCCCTGCTGATGGATGGCGACCATCCGGTTGGCGGCAAGTGGAACTATGATGCGGAGAACCGCAAGCCGGCAAAGGCCGATCTCTTCATGCCGAAGCCGGCACGCTTTGATCCTTGCGAGGTGACGGCGGAAGTCCTCGAACTCGTGGACCGCGAGTTCGCGCATCATTTCGGTGACCTGGAGCCCTTCTGGTTCGCCGTGAGCCACGATCAGGCGGATGAAGCGCTTGAGTGCTTTCTGAGCGACGCGCTGCCATTCTTTGGTGACTACCAGGACGCCATGCTCAGCGATGAGCGCTTTCTCTATCACTCCGTTCTGTCTGCCTACATCAATGCCGGCCTGCTTGACCCACTCGATGTTTGCCGACGCGTCGAAGCGGAGTTTCATGCCGGGCGCGCACCGTTGAATGCGGCCGAAGGCTTCATCCGTCAGATCATCGGCTGGCGGGAGTTCGTTCGCGGGATCTACTGGATGCGCATGCCGGGCTACGTCGATGAGAACTTCTTCGGCGCGCGCCGGCCTCTGCCCTGGTTCTACTGGTCCGGCGATACGGACATGGCCTGTCTCAAGGCCGCGATCACCCAGACAAAGCAAGAGGCCTATGCCCATCACATCCAGCGCCTGATGGTGACGGGAAACTTTGCCCTGCTTGCCGGCATTGATCCGGCCCAGGTGCACGAATGGTATCTCGCGGTCTATGCCGACGCCTATGAGTGGGTGGAACTGCCGAACACGCTCGGAATGAGCCAGTTTGCCGATGGCGGGGTGCTCGGCTCCAAGCCGTATGCGGCAAGCGGGAACTACATCAACAAGATGTCTGACTACTGCGCTGACTGCGCCTACAGCGTGAAGCAGAAGACCGGCGCGGGCGCCTGCCCGTTCAACGCGCTGTACTGGCATTTCCTCCACCGCAACGCAGACAAGCTGCGCGGCAATCCGCGTCTCGGCCAGATTTACCGGGTCTGGGACCGGATGGATGGGGACAAACGTGCGGAGACCTTGCGCAGTGCCGAACAGTTCCTGCAAACGCTTGACGACAACGATGGCAGGAGAGCGCTTGCGTCATGACGACACTGGTCTGGTTCCGGCAGGACCTTCGCCTCGCCGACAATCCCGCCTTGGCGCACGCGGCGGCCCAAGGCCCGGTGGTTCCGCTCTACATCCTGGATGAGATGGACTCGAGGTCTCTCGGCGGCGCCAGCAAATGGTGGCTGCATCACAGCCTCTCCGCACTCTCAGGATCCCTCGGTGGCATGGTTTTCCTGCGCGGAGAGCCGCTAGCGTGTCTGCGGCAGGCGCGGGCGGAAACGGGCGCTGAGGCGGTGGTCTGGAACCGCTGCTATGAGCCGGAGGCCGTGGAACGGGACAAGGCCGTCAAGAGTGCACTTGCGGCAGACGGCATTGAGGCCCGCAGCTTCAACGGCAGCCTGCTGAACGAGCCGTGGGAGGTCGAGACGGGAGCCGGCGGGCCGTTCAAGGTCTACTCGCCGTACTGGCGTGCCGTGCAGCAGCGCCCGGTCGATGCCCCGCTGGCTGCGCCTGAGCTCACCTGCGCTCTCCCGGATGGCCTCGGAGATAACCTTTCAGACTGGGCCCTTTTGCCGGAAAAGCCGGATTGGGCGGCCGGTTGGGATAGACTGTGGACGCCCGGTGAAGGCGGCGCGGCGGCCCGCCTCGACCGGTTTCTCGGTGAAGGCCTCATGGGCTACGGCAAGTTGCGCGACCGGCCTGACCTTGAGAACGTCTCGCGCCTGTCTCCTCACCTGCATTTCGGCGAGATCTCTCCGCGGCAGATCTGGGCCAAAGCCCGCTTCGTCGCCGATCAGCACCCCGAACTTGAGAAGGATACCGGCAAGTTCCTCAGCGAGGTTGCCTGGCGCGAGTTCTCCTACCACCTCCTGTTCCATTTTCCCGGCCTGCCGGAGCGCAACTGGCGGCCCGCGTTCGACGCATATCCCTGGCGCGAGAGCATGGCGGATCTCAAAGCCTGGCAGACCGGGCAGACCGGATATCCGATCGTCGATGCCGGCATGCGCGAGCTCTGGCACACCGGCTATATGCACAACCGGGTCCGCATGGTGGCGGCAAGCTTCCTGGTGAAACACCTGAGGCTTCACTGGAAGCACGGCGAGGCCTGGTTCTGGGACACCCTCGTTGATGCGGATCTCGCCAGCAACTCAGCCAGCTGGCAGTGGGTAACCGGAAGCGGTGCCGATGCCGCCCCCTATTTCCGCATCTTCAACCCCATCATCCAGGGGCGGAAGTTCGACCCGGACGGCGCCTATACGCGCAAATGGTGCCCGGAGCTGGCAAAGCTGGACACCAAAACACTGTTCGCCCCCTGGGAAGCCTCGCCGGCCAGGCTCGCCGCGGCCGGTGTGCGGCTGGGTGAAACATACCCCCATCCCATCGTCGACCACGCCAAGGCCCGCGCAGCGGCCCTGGCGGGATATGAGGCTGTAAAGGCCGGGAGCACGTAGCCTTCGCGGCACATGCAAGATCGTACTTTGTTGTAACCTTCCCGGAAGCATTGTATACACATCTTGTGTACACACAGTTTCCGGGGGAGTGTACATGGACTTTGAATGGGATCCCAAGAAGGCCCAATCGAACCGCGATAAGTACGGGATCAGTTTTGAATCTGCTGCTCAGATTCTTCTGAAACCGACGATTGAGAGTATCGACGACAGTTACAGCTATGGCGAAACAAGATGGCGCGCACTTGGTGAAGTCCAAGGGACCGTCCTGGTGGTGATCTACACAGAGCCAAACGAACAGACGATCCGCCTCATCTCCGCGTGGAAAGCAACAGCACATGATCGGCGAAAATACTATGAAGGGCTCTTTGGACGATCTTGAGCACCCCACAACTGAGAAGTTGGAGGAGGCTCCAGAGGGTCCGGCGCTCGGGGCTGAGTTCTGGGCAAATGCGAAAATTCGCCCTCCCCGGGCAAAGACCTCTATCCATTTGCGGGTGGATGCGGACGTCCTTGAATACTTCAAACTGCAGGGACCAGGACATCTGACGAGAATGAACTCTGTTCTGCGCGCGTATGTTGACGCTGCCAGGACCGCGGACGAACAATAAAGTGCAAGCTTTACACCTTCGAAGGTCGCCGCCTTGACATCCCTCCGCCCATACCTCAAGTACTCTGTTAGTCCCCTGCCCATCCGGAGCCGGAAACCTTGCTCATGTCCGAAAAGCCGAAGCTCAAAGTTCTGAAAGCTGCCCCCAGAGGTTTCTGCGCCGGCGTTGTGCGCGCCATCGATATCGTCGAGCTGGCGCTGGAGAGGTTTGGAGCGCCGGTCTATGTGCGGCACGAGATCGTCCACAACCGCTATGTGGTCGAGGATCTTGAGCAGAAGGGCGCGATCTTTGTGGAAGAACTCGACGAGGTGCCCGACGGCGATCATCCCGTCATCTTCTCCGCTCACGGCGTCCCCAAGACCGTCCCTGCGGACGCTGAGTTCCGCAACCTCTTCTACCTCGACGCAACCTGCCCACTGGTCTCGAAAGTTCATATGGAAGCCGAACGCCACTATGCGCGCGGACGGCATATCGTGATGGTTGGCCACTCCGGTCATCCCGAAGTGATCGGCACCATGGGACAACTGCCGGATGGTGCCATCCAGCTTGTGGAAACGGTTGAGGATGCCGAGGTGGTTCAGCCCAGCAATCCCGACGAGCTGGCTTGGATCACCCAGACGACACTTTCGGTCGACGACACATCGGAGATTATCGAGGTTCTCGAGAGGCGTTTCCCGAACATTGTCGGTCCGAACAAACAGGATATCTGCTACGCCACGACCAACCGGCAGGAAGCCGTCAAGTCGCTGGCGGGCGATTGCGACGCGATCCTCGTCGTTGGGGCGCCCAATTCCTCCAATTCGCGCCGTCTGGTGGAAGTCGCGCAGAAGCTGGGGTGTGAGCGCTCAATGCTTGTCCAGCGCGCCTCTGAAATCAACTGGACCGCATTTGACGGCATCAGGACGCTGGGCGTCACCGCTGGCGCCTCTGCCCCCGAAGTGCTGGTTGAGGAGGTGATCTCGGCGGTTGCCGAGCGCTACGACATCGACGTGGAAACCATCGTCACACGTGAGGAATCGGTGTCCTTCAAACTGCCCAGGGCCTTGCGGCAAGCTGCGGCTGAAGCCGCTCAGTAGGCCAAGTGGTCGCCGCGGCCGGATAAGCGGTACATGGCTGTCTACACCGAAGTCAGTGACGAGGAACTCTACCCCTTTGTCGCTTCTTACAACATCGGTGACGTGCTTTCGTTCAAGGGCATTGCCGAGGGGGTGGAGAATTCAAACTTTCTCCTGCGGACTACGGCCGGCAGTTTCATCCTGACGCTCTACGAAAAACGGGTCAATGAACGTGACCTCCCCTTCTTTCTGGCGCTCATGCAGTTTCTGGCCGGAGAAGGCATCCCCTGCCCCCTTCCCGTGCACGATCGTGATGGAAACGCGCTGCGTGTTCTCGCAGGCCGCCCTGCCGCCATCATCACATTTCTCGAGGGCATGTGGGTGCGCCGGCCGCAAAACGCGCATTGCGCCGGCCTCGGCGCGGCGCTTGCGCGCTTCCACAAGGCCTCGGCCAGGTTCACCATGGAACGGCAGAACGCCCTGCTCATGTCCTCCTGGCGAGAGATTCTCTCTGCCTGCGGAACCCTGCCCGCCACCTTCGAAGCCGGCCTTATGGACGAGCTTACGCATGATCTGGATGATATCGCGTCTGCCTGGCCTGAAGCCCTGCCCAAGGGGGTTATCCACGCCGATCTCTTCCCGGACAACGTGTTCTTCCTCGCCGACAAGCTGTCCGGCTTCATCGATTTCTATTTCGCCTGCACGGATCTGTTTGCCTATGACGTGGCGATCTGCCTGAACGCCTGGTGCTTTGAACCGGATGGCGCCTTCAACGTGACCAAGGCGAGGGCCATGCTGCAGGCGTATGACCGCGAGCGGCCTTTGAATGCGGATGAGATGGCCGCGCTGCCCGTGCTTGCCCGGGGGGCGTCAATGCGCTTCCTGGTGACCCGGCTGTTCGACTGGCTGAACACTCCCGCTGGCGCCATGGTGAAGCCCAAGGATCCGCTGGAATATGTGCAAAAGCTGCGTTTCCACCGCAAGATCCGGTCGGCAAGCGAATACGGCCTGGAGTTGGGCAGGTGAGCGCAGCGCCAAAGATGGTCGAAATCTATACGGACGGCGCGTGTTCAGGGAACCCCGGCCCCGGCGGTTGGGGCGCGCTCCTGCGCTTCGGCGCGCATGAAAAAGAACTCTCAGGTGGTGCGCCTTGCACCACCAATAACCAGATGGAGCTGACCGCGGCCATCATGGCGCTCGAAGCCCTGACGCGGCCCTGCAGAATCGAACTTCACACGGACTCGCAATATGTCAGGAACGGTATCACACAGTGGCTGCAGGGCTGGATCCGTAACGGCTGGAAGACCGCGGCCAAGAAACCGGTGAAGAACGCCGAACTCTGGCAGCGCCTCGATGCAGCAGCCCAGCGCCACGACATCAGCTGGCACTGGGTCAAGGGCCATGCCGGGCACCCGGAAAACGAGCGCGCCGACGAACTGGCCCGTGGCGGGATGGAGCCGTTCAAGCGGACCCGATAGCCCGCTTCAGAGAGTTTCGAGGATCTTTTCCGCACCTGAAACATCGGCCTGTCCGGCCTGCGGCTCAACGTTCAGAGCCGTTACGGTGCCGTCGTCGATAACCATTGCATAGCGCTGGGAGCGGGTGCCCATGCCGAAGCCGGAGGCGTCAAGATCGAGGCCCATGGCCTTGGTCAGTTCGCCGTTGCCGTCCGCCAGGAACGTTACGGCATTGCTGGCGCCCGCGGTCTTGGCCCAGGCGTCCATTACGAAGACATCGTTGACCGAGACACAGGCTACCGTATCGACACCCTTCGCCCTGATGGCGTCGATGTGCTTCACGAAACCGGGCAGATGCTGGTTGTGGCAGGTCGGCGTGAAGGCCCCTGGGACCGCGAAGAGGACCGCCTTGCGGCCGGCGAAGAAATCATCGGACTGGACGGGCTGCGGCCCCTCGTCGGTCATGGTGGTGAGCGTCGCAGCGGGAATCTTGTCGCCAACCGAAATGGTCATTGCGTGGTGCCTCCTCCGGCAGTTCTCAAATCTTGACAGCGGGGATACCTAGTCCAGTGCCCAGGGCTGTTCAAGGCGCAAATCACCCTGCACCGCGGTGAAGACCAGTTTCGCACCCTTCAGGCTGCGAGCGGTCTCCGCTCCGTCCACGCGCACACGGAAGCGGCTGTGATCGGGGGTTGCCGTCTGGTTGGCCAGGGGCATTTCGAAATAGTACTTCGAGGGCCCCTCGACATAGAGGTCCACGGGCCCGCCCGCGGGACGCTTGACATCGACACTGAGGAAGACGGACTTGCCGGAGGCAGTGGCTTCCACGTTGGTCACGCTCAGTCCGTCGACCTTCTCCGGTGGTCTGGGGACTTTCATCAGATAACGGCTGATAAGGGCCTGATGGCTGACCCCGTCCTCAGGCGACAGCACAAGCTCAAGCTCAGCTTTGCCGGGAATGCAAAGCTCGCGGCAAACGCCGTAATAAAAGGTCAGCGCGAGCTTGACGGGGGCCCCTGCCTCCCGCGGCGTGACGCGCACCGGAAAGAGGGTTTCCTTGCTGTACCCGTTACTCCAGCCATAGTCGTCGCGGAAACGCCCGGGCGCAGGCCACTTGACTTCGATCTCTCCGGCATTTTCAGACCTGCTCCAGTCGAATTGCGGAGGCACTCCGCTGTCTCCGGGCACACGCCAATAGGTCTTCCAGCCCTCTTCCAGGACAACCTGGACGCCGGCGTAAAAGGAACCGTCCGGTGCGGGCGAACCCGCCACAAGGCGCACCTTGCCCTGCTCAACGCCGCCCCAATCGGTCGCGCCAGCAGCGTGCGCAGCGGTTCCGGCAAACGCGATGAACAAGGCCAGCAGCCCGGAATATATGATGGTGATGATCTTCATCTGGAGTATCAACGTCAACATATTGGGACAAGTTCCACAAAAGTAGTCCCGCCATGGTCAACGCCGTTCACGATCTCGTCAAGGTTGGGGCGGACAATCAATTTGGAGCACAAGGTTGCAGCGGCCCCCTCAATGGCGTTACGCTGTGCTGGTTGAACAATGGCTGGACGGATGACCGACGGCAATTATCTCGACGGACAAATGCTGATTGCGATGCCGGGCATCGGGGATCCCCGGTTTGAGCGTACGGTGATTTACATGTGCGCCCATTCCGCAGATGGCGCCATGGGCATTGTCATCAACAAGTGTGCTGACAACATCACATTCCCGGATCTGCTCGGGCGGCTAGAAATTGTTGCCGAGGAAGATCAGATCCGGCTTCCCGACGAGCTTCAGAACATGCCGGTACAGATCGGCGGGCCGGTCGAGACCGGTCGCGGCTTTGTCCTCCATACCACCGACTACTATGCGAATGAATCCACCCTGTCTGTGGACAACGGCATCGGGCTCACCGCGACCCTTGACGTTCTGAAGGCCATCGCCAGCGGTACGGGTCCGAGCAAAGCGTTGCTGGCCCTTGGCTATGCCGGTTGGGGTCCGGGGCAGCTTGAGGGCGAGATCCAGGGCAATGGCTGGCTGCATTGTGATGCGGACAACGTACTGGTATTCGACTCCACCCTGGACGAACGCTACGAGAAGGCCCTTGCCAAGATCGGCGTCGACCCCGCTCTGCTCTCCAGCACAGCCGGCCACGCCTGACACCATTCATCGCGGACCTGACGGCGCTCAGGTTCGTTGTTTGAGGCTGATCCGCCCACCGAAACCCGGCCCATACCCTGGCCTCCCGCCCACGAGCACGTGAAGCAACTCGGGACTTACAGCCTCTTGTCGTCCTCTGGCATGCTGAGGCTTACTGCAATTCCTCGCAAACACCCTCTCAGGAGTAACAGAAGCCGGAAGCGCTCAAAACCGACGCCGCCTCGAAACGCTCAGCCTTGCACCAGATCCTGCGCCTGACCGATCCAGTTCTCCCGGGTCACGCGGCCGGGGAACCCGATAACATCGTCGATTGCTGCGGCTTCCTCGTCCGTCAGGTTCGCAATGTGCCGGATGCTGATATAGCCAAGCTGCTTCAGCTCGCGGGCCAGCGCAGGACCGATGCCCTTGATCTGGGTCAGATCGGTATCCTCGAAGGTGTCGAGCGAGTCCGAGATGGTCTCTTCGCCGGCCTCGGCGCGCTCCTGATCCACCTTGGCCCGGGGAGCCTTGCCTGCCAGCAGCTCGGCCGCCTGTTCGCGCCATTCCTCCCGGGCCACGCGGCCGGGAAAGCCGATAATGTCGTCCAGACGCGCTGCGTCCCCGTCGCTCAGGGCCAGCACCTGCCGGTAAGAGGTGATGCCCTCATGGTGGAGCAGCTTTACGATGGCCGGCCCGACACCGCTGATCAGGCTGAGATCATCATGCTCTGCCTCAGGCTCCGGTTCGGGCTCGGGCTCGGCGCCAGGTTCAGGCATGCCCAGCATTTTGCGCTTCAGAGCTTCCTGATCGAGGACAGCCCGCGGCGGCTTTCCTTCCAGCAAATCGCGGGCCTGCTCGCGCCACTCCTCGCGCGCAATGCGCCCCGGGAACCCGAGCCGGGCGGACAGGGCTTCGGCCTCATCATCCGTCAGGTCGGCAATACTGGAATAGTCCGTGTATCCAAGCCCCTTTACGTCATCGGACATGGATTCGCCGATGCCGCTGATCAGCGTCAGGTCATCGTTTCCCCGCGGGACAGGCGTCTCCTCCCGATTGGCCGCCGGCGCGGCCCCCTCGCCGGCGGTGCGGGCGATGGGCGGACGGGGCAGAACCTGCTCGTCGTCCTCGCCGTCGGCAGGCTCAGGATCGGCCGGACTGTCGGCAACGGTCAGGCTGGCCTCCTCCTCGGCACGCCTTGCTTCGGCAGCTTTCTGGGCCTCCCGCTTGGCACGGCCAATGCGCTGGAGGCGGTCCTCGAAACGTTCCGGAGGCGCGGTTTCAACGGGGGGCGGCGGCTCTGCCGGCTCCGACTGAGGAGGCTCTGAAACCACCGGCTCCACTACTGCGGTCTCTTCTGCCAGCGGCGGAGGCGGCGGCGCGGCCGGTTGAGGTTCTGGCGTGGGAGCCAGCCTCTGCCGGGGCGGTTTGCCCTCCATCAGATCGCGGGCCTGGTCGATCCACTGTTCACGCTGCACCCGCCCGGGCGAGCTGAACTTGTCGTTGATCAGCGTAATGTCCCGCGCGGTCAGACCGGCAATCTTGCGGTACGTCCCATAGTTCATCTGCACCATGTGACGGGCGGTTTCCTGATCGATGTCGACGATCCGGGTGAGATCGTCCGGTTCGCGCGGGGCCTGCTTTGCAGGCGGCGGCACGCGGACCGCCCTTGCCGGCGTTGCAGCGGGAGGTGCGGAGACGGGCTCCAGCTCTGTGATCGCCGGCGGCGCCCCCGGGGCGACCGGACGCCCATCGTCCAGCGCTGCTGATGCCGGGGCGGCAGGTGCAGGCGGCGGTGGAGCCGGTCTCGGCTCTGCCGGTTCTGGCGGCGGCGGAGGAGGAGGCGGCGCGGCCGCAGGACTTTGCGCCTGCGCCTCAACAGCGGGCGCGCTGCCACGTTCTTCCTTCTTGCCTCCGAAAACCTTGCTGAGGAGCCCGCCGGCCTTGCTGGTCTGGTAGCGCATGAGGATGGGCGACCCGCCAAGCGCGTCGATCACCTTCCTTGAGGTCATCGGCTCGCCGAAATAATAGCCCTGGGCAAGATCGCAGCCGAGCTCGCGGAGCCGGTCAGCCTGTGCACGCTCCTCGACCCCTTCGGCCACCACGACCATGTCCAGCTTGGCCGCCAGGTCCAGTATGGTCTGCAGGATGGTTGCTGCCGTCTCGTCCTCTGGCCCCGCTTCCAGGAAGCTCTTGTCGAGTTTCAGAACATCGAATGGCAAGCGCTGCAGGGTGGCGAGCGAAGAATAGCCGGTGCCGAAATCATCGCAGGCCAGGGAAACGCCAAGCCCTTTCAGACGCTCCAGTATTTGAATCGACAGCGCCGGGTTCTGCATCACCATGGATTCAGTTATTTCGATCTTGAGCGTACCCGGCTCTATATCCTCCCGGTTCAGCAGCGCCTGCACCTCGTCGACGACACCCCGGCCGATGAGTTCGGCATGGGACATGTTGATCGACACGAACAGTGGCTCCTTGGGCCGGAACGCCCGCTGCCAGATACCGAGCTGGCGGGCTGCCTCGTTCAGCACGAACCGGCCGAGATCCTGGATCAGCCCGTTTTCCTCGGCGATGGAGATGAATTCCTCCGGCATGAGCAGTCCACGCTCGGGATGGCGCCAGCGGATCAGCGCCTCAAATCCGGCCAGTTCCTCATCCTCAAGGCGGGTGATCGGCTGGTACAGCACCTCCATTTCATCGCGGCTCACCGCGCGGCGCAGTTCCGCCTCAAGGTCGATCAGCGCCGGGCGGTCATCGCTCATGGACGCATCGTAAAGTTCCGCCTTCGACTTGCCCCGGCGCTTGGCCTCATACAGAGCGATCTCGGCATCCTTGAGCAGAGTTTCGGCATTGGCCGCTTCCGGCCTGAACGCCGCGACGCCGATGCAGACGGTCAGGGCAACCTCGCGGGCCTCGACTTCGACCGGGTCGGAGAGATGGGACCGAACCTCGTCGGTGAGTTCCTCCACCGAACGCTCCGGAGCATCCAGGTCGGCGATCAGACCGAACCTGTCGCCGGACAGGCGTGCCAGCGTGTCTTCCTGCGCGGCAATGTGGCGAAGACGTCCGGCCGTCGCCATCAGCATCTGGTCGCCGGCATTGTTGCCCAGGCTGTCGTTCATGTTCTTGAAGCGGTCAAGATCTATGACGAAGACGTGGAGGCCGGGTGCTTCTGCGTCCGCGGCTCGCTTTACCGCACCGTCCAGACGGTCCAGGAAGAGAGCCCGGTTCGGCAGGTTGGTGACCCGGTCATGGACGGCGTTGAACAGCAGGCTGTCCTCGGCGCGCTTGGTCGCCGTGATGTCCGTGAGCGTGCCGATGCAGCGCATGGCCCGCGCCTCCTGCCCGGGCATGGCGCGGGCGCGCAATTCGTACCAGCGGTGGCTGTCGTCGGCCCGCCGCAGCCGGAAGGCATGAGTGAAGGCGCCCCGGCCCCGGTCGACGGCCGCCTCGACAGCAGCGACATAGCCGGCCCGGTCGTCGGCATGGATCAGCGCAAGCCATGACTTCAGCCCGCCGCGCGTGAGCTTGCCCTGGGCCAGGCCGAGCGCCCGTTCCAGTTCGGGGCCCACATAGAGCACGCCCTGGTCCTCCTGCCAGTCCCAGACCGCCTGTTCAGAGCCCGCAAGGGCCAGGGCCCGCCGCCCGGAATCCTCGAAGAACTTGGAATGGATGACCCCCCGGCTGAACGCAAAGCGCGCCAGGACCAGAGACATCACGCCCATGACCAGCACCAGACCGCAGGTGACCAGGAACTGCAGCTGGCCGCCGGGATCATTTTCAAACACGGCGACGGCTGCGCCCGAGGCCCACAGCAGCGCTGCCACGAAGAAGAACAGCGACGCCCTGGCCCGAAGCGCTCCCCTGCTGGTCAGCATCAGGGAGAAGAGGACCGCCGAGATCGCAGTTGCGGCAAACCCCATGCGCGCGGCGCCTGCGGCAATATCCGGCCTGAACCAGGCCCAGGCGGAGAGCCCGAGCACGGCCAGGAAAACCAGCGCCACCACGCCGGCAACGATAGCCATGCGCCTCGGCAGTTCCAGGAAGGCCAGGATGCAGGCCAGCAGGCCGGCAGTCATCAGGCCTTCGGTAATCGCCTTGGCCTTGATCCCGAGGTCGGGCACCTCTGCGAAAAGGCTGTTCAGAAAGCCGGAATAGCCAAACTCCAGCGCCAGAAAGGCCGTGGCCGGCCAGGCAAACAAGGCCGCAGCCGGGAAGGCCCATTGCGGGCGGATGACGAACAGACAGATGACGGCAATGGAAATCAGCAGGGCAAAGCCCATCAGCATGCCCTGGAAGGTGGAGACCTCCTGGCGGTGAGCGGAATAGGCATCGCGCTTCCAGAGGCTCAGGCTTCCAAGACCGCCCGGGCTCACCTCCAGGGCATAGGTCACCGTGGCGCCGGGATTGATGCGGAACGAATAGGCATCGCCGCCCGTCTGGACGAGCTGCGCAGGCTGCAGGCCCGGCGCGGACTGCACGCTCAAGATCTTGCGGGAGGCAAATTGCGGCCAGATCAAGCCGGAACCGGCAAAGCCCTGCCAGTCCGTCGCCACCACAAGATCCTTCGGCTCGGTGTCCTTGTTCCGCAGGGAGAACACCGCCCAGCGGTGGCGCAGGGCAAAGTTGCGGGCAACGGCAACCATCGCCCCGACATTGCCCGCCTCGTCCACAGGCAACGGGATGCGGACCTCGGCCGTCTCGGTTTCAATCCGCTCCAGAACCGCGCTCAGGTCGACGCTATCGGTCGTGAAACTGGCCGGAAGCACGTCTCTGCCCTGGGCGGCCGCAGGCGCGGCCAGCCCGAGCATCAACAGCAAGCAGGTCAGAACGGCAATGCAATTGCGCACGATCATTCACCCGTCAGGACAGACGAACCGCGACAGCCTTTCGCAATGAAAGGTCGCCATGAACGGCTCTCGCGGCGCGTTGGATTTATTCATCTCAGCTCAGCAGGAATGCCCTGATTCCTCCTAGCGTTCGCAGCGATTCAAGACAAGAGCCACCGCCGACCGGCAGCGAGCGTCCTCACAGATCTTCCGCGAGGATTGCGAAGAGAATGTGGTCCTGCCAGACACCGTTGATCTTCAGGTAGCGGCGGGCATAGCCTTCTTCGGAAAATCCGCAGGTTCTGAGCAGGCTTATGGAGCGCTCATTGGTTGGCAGGCAGGCGGCCTCTACCCGGTGGAGGTTGAGAATGTCGAAGGCGAAGGGCACAACCGACCGCACCGCGTCGCTCATCAAACCGCACCGCTGATAAGGCGCTCCGATCCAGTAGCCGACCGAACAGCTCTGCGCGACGCCCCGGCGGATGTTGGACAGGGTGAGTCCGCCGACCAGTGAGCCTTCGGAGCGCAGAAACAGGAAAAAGGGGTAAGTCACGCCCTCGTGCACATCGCGCTGATAACGGCGGATGCGGCGGCGGAACGCGGCCCTGGTCAGATCGTCGGCCGGCCAGGTCGGCTCCCAGGGCACCAGGAAGTCCCGTGACTGGGCGCGCAGTTCGGCCCATGCGGGAAAATCAGACATCTGGGGCACGCGCAGGACAACCTGCTCGCCGAAGACCTCCGGACCGGTGTCCTGTGTTGTAACGGATCTGAGGAACGCCATGCCGCTTAACCCGAATCTGCCTCTAACGAATCGTGGTCAGGCGAATTTTGCCGCGATCTGGTCATAGGACGCAAGACCGGAAAGGTCGCCGACCGCGCCAACCGCCGGTTTTGCGCCTGAAAACACCCGCTGGGCCATTTTTGCCACAGCCTCTGCATCCACCGCATCCACCTTGGCGATGATCTCGTCGGGCTCAAGAAGGCGCCCGTAGAGCAGAAGCTGGCGGGCAATCTGGCTGGCGCGTGCCGAAGGACTTTCCAGGCTCATCATGAGACCGGCCTTGAGCTGCGCCCGGGCCCGTTTGACCTCGCTCTCCGAGATGCTGTCCGCGAGGTTGCACAGTTCACCGCCGACAACATTGACGAGCTCGTCGGCCAGCTCCGGGCCGGTGGCCGCGTAGACACTGAGCAGGCCGGTGTCCTGGTAAGCCGAGGCGTAGGCGAAAATCGAGTAACACAGACCGCGCTTTTCGCGGACCTCCTGAAACAGCCTGGAGGACATGCCCCCGCCGAGCACACCGCCCAGGATCTGGAGCGCATAGATGTCCTCGTGATGGTACCCCGGCCCCGTGAAGGACAGTACCAGGTGGGTTTGCTCCAGCGGCTTTTCAGCTCTCAGATCTCCACCCGAATAACCGGCATCGTGCCAGCCCGGTCCGTTTTCCGTGGAAAGATCCGACAGTGCGCCGGCGGCCAGGTCCACAAGCTGGTCATGGCTGACCGCACCGGCCGCCGAGACCACCATGGCCGGCGCGCCGTAATGGGCATCACGGTAAGCTGCGATCTCTGCACCGGTATAGGCCCTGACCGCGTCGGCCGTGCCGAGGATCGGCCGGCCCAGCGGGTCTTCCGGGTAGGCTGCCTTCTGGGCGAGATCGAAGACCAGATCGTCAGGTGTGTCATTGGCGGCGGCAATCTCCTGCAGAATCACGCCGCGCTCGCGGTCAAGTTCTTGCGGATCGAACTGGGGATCCAGAATGATATCTGACAGAATATCGACCGCGAGCGGAACATCGTCCTTCAGGACACGTGCGTAGTAGGCAGTCATCTCCATGGATGTCGAAGCGTTGATTTCCCCTCCGACATCCTCGATTTCCTCGGCGATCTGATAGGCGCTGCGGCTGCGGGTGCCCTTGAACGCCATATGTTCCAGCAGGTGCGCAATGCCGTTCTGCTGAGCGGTCTCGTTGCGTGCCCCGGCCTTGACGAAGATTCCGAGCGCGGCGGTCTGCAGCGAGGGCATTTCGTAGCTGACGACGCGAAGCCCGCTTTCAAGCGTTGTGATTTCCGGTTTCATGACGCTTCCCCGTCTTTGACACTGGTGCGTTCGGCAATGAACGCCTGAACGGCGGCCAGATCATTCGGCTGAACATCAAGGCGCTCCTCGCGCTCGAAGAGGTCAGCCACATGCGCCGGCAGCGGCGCCTCCTGCCCGGACATCTCGCGCACTGCATCCGGAAACTTGGCGGGATGGGCGGTAGCGAGCGTGATAAGGGGTGATGAACTTCCTGCCTCGAACTGATTGGCGACGTGAAAACCGACGGCCGTGTGCGGGTCGAGCAGCTCGCCGGTCTGCCTGAGCGCTGACCGGATCGCCTCCCCGACCTCTTCTTCATTTGCCTTGCCCGCCGCACAGAGGGCGTTGAGTTTCTCAAGTCGCGCACCTTCTACAGTGAACGCACCGGATTGCTTGAGGCCGGACATCAGCCTGTTCACCTCCCCCGGATCGCGTTCGTAGACGTCAAACAGCAGTCTCTCGAAGTTGGACGAGATCTGGATGTCCATCGAAGGGCTCGTGGTGGGCACCACACCCGCCACCTCATAGCGGCCGGTGGCGACAGTACGAGCGAGAATGTCATTGATGTTGGTGGCAACAATGAGCTGCTCGACCGGCAGGCCCATCTCCCTGGCAACATGGCCTGCGAAAATGTCCCCGAAGTTTCCCGACGGCACGCAAAAGCGCGGCCGGACATCCGGCCCGCCAAGAGCCAGTGCCGAGGTGAAGTAGTAGACGGCCTGGGCCATGATCCTGGCCCAGTTGATCGAGTTCACGCCGGCCAGCGCCATGTCACGCCGAAAGGCCATATCGCCGAACATCGACTTCACCAGAGTCTGGCAATCGTCGAAATTGCCCTCTATCGCGATGTTGTGCACGTTCGCGTCCGGCACGGTCGTCATTTGCCGACGCTGGACATCGCTCACGCGGCCACGGGGATGGAGGATGAAGATATCGACAGCTTCCCGGCCGCGGAATGCCTCGATGGCGGCGCCGCCCGTGTCGCCCGAAGT
>JBCCEL010000048.1:0-24241 GCA_039030315.1 Pseudomonadota bacterium | reverse complement strand
GGCCGGCGATCAGCAGGCAGCCACGCTTGGACAGGCCTGCTTCAGGCCCGGTATGATGAAGACGCGCATGCGGTCGTCGGCGCAGGGCGCTCGAGTAAGTGCGGTCCCCGGCGCCGGCATTGCGGGCACTGCTGTATACTTGGCTTCGATCCAGCCCTGACGGGCGCCGACCATGCCGCAGGCGACAATGTCGGTCTGCTGCACTGGTGGCAGCCAGGGCTCGGCGAGCTCCAGCAGCGCCTCTTCGAATTCGCCGCTCGACAAGGCCGCCATGCCCTTGTCCGACCGTGCCTCGCCAAGCACCTGCCCATTGCTGGCAAGATGCCACACGCGCAGGTGCGTCGTGCCCCAATCGGCGGCAATCCAGTTTGCCCCTCTCGGCATTGCATTCCCTTCAGTTCTTCCTCAGAACAGATAGCGTGCCTGCGCGTCCAAGCCCAGCTGAATGAGGAAAGAGCCATGCGACCTGAATCGAAAACGGCGCTGATTACCGGAGCCGCCAACGGCATTGGCCGCGCCATCGCCCTGCGCATGGCCTCGGAAGGTTGGAGCGTCATGATGGCGGATATCGATGAGGCAGCTGCCACGGAGGCCGCGCGTGCGGCTGAAGGAAATGCGATGGCGCACCGCCTTGATGTGAAGGATGCAGGCAGCATCCAGCAGGCCGTGGACAGTCTTGTCGACCAGAACGGCGGCATCGATGTTCTGGTCAACAATGCGGGCATCATGGATCGCGCGCCGTTTCTCGAAATGTCCGAAGACTTCTGGTCGAACGTCATCGGCACCAATCTGACCGGACCGTTCCTGTGCAGTCAGGCGGCAGCCCGGCAAATGGTGAAGCAGGGCAAGGGTGGCCGGATCGTCAATGTCGCGTCGAACTCGGGCGTGTTTGGCGGCCGCGGCCGGGCAGCCTACGGGGCCAGCAAGGCAGGGATCATCAACCTGACGCAGACCATGGCGATCGAACTCGCCGAGCATGACATCCTTGTCAATGCGGTTGCGCCAGGACCCACCAGAACCATGGACTCCCAGCCGGACGAACCCTGGCCATCGGTCAAGAACCGGATGCCGCTCGGGCGGTGGGGCAAGCCTGAAGAGATTGCCGAAGTCGCACTGTTCCTGGCATCGGATGCCTGCTCCTTCACGACAGGACATGTCTGGTGCGCCGACGGGGGATTCACGATCGCCGGGATTATGGAGGGCTAAATCAGGCAGCACCGCGGGACTTCAGTTCGTACGCCCGTGAAGGTAATCAATCGCTTCTCCGACCGTACGAAGTCCAGCGGCGTCATTGTCCGAGATTGGGAACACGAACTCTGCCTCGGTCGCCAACCTGAGATCTATCATGTCGAGACTGTTGGCGCCGAGGTCGTCGGCAAAGTTGGAACTTTCGAGTACAATTTCGGAGGGCACTTTCCACTGATCAATGATGATTTGCTTGAACTTGTCGAATATGTCCGACCTCTCATTGGGCATGGAATGCCTTCCCCACTGTCCGGCTTGCCTAAGCGTTGTAATTCCGCTGATCGTCGATGACCTTGCCGTCATTCGGCAGGCTGTCCTTGTCCGCAAACTGGACGGCACCGCCCAGTTTGGTGACATCCCGGATCGTCGCCTTCAGCGCCTCTGCGAGGTTGTCCGAACGATCTGTACTCTCGGCCTGCAGGGTCATGGCATCCTGTGCGCCGTCTCTGGAAACGACCAATCGCAAGCGCCCCAGTTCGGAGTGCCGCTTACCGATTTCGGCGACCTGGCTGGGATGCACGAACATGCCCTTGATTTTGGTGGTTTGGTCGGCGCGGCCCATCCAGCCCTTGATGCGCGTATTGGTTCTGCCGCAGGCGCTGGTTCCCGCATAGACCGCAGAGAGGTCGCCTGTGCCAAACCTGATCATCGGGTAGGCCGGATTGAATGTGGTCACCACCACCTCTCCGACCTCGCCATCGGGAAGGGGTTCATTCGTCCCGGGCTTGACGATTTCGATGATGCAATCTTCGTTCACGATCATGCCGTCGACGGCTGCGACGGATTCGTATGCGACAACGCCGACATCCGCCGTCGCATATGTCTGCGTGACGGTCACGCCGCGATCCGCATACTCGTCGCGAAGGGAGGGAAACAGGGCACCGCCACCCACCGAACCGCGTCTGATCGACGAAATGTCCTTGCCCAGCTCGTCCGCCTTGTCGAGAAGAACCTTCAGGTAGTCCGGCGTGCCCAGAAAGCCGACGGGTTTCATGAGTTCGATTGCGCCGATCTGCATTTCGGTGTTTCCGATCCCTGCGGGATAGACCGAACACCCCAGCGCCAGAGCTCCGGACTCCATTATGAAGCCGCCAGGGGTCATGTGGTAGGCGAAGGAGTTGTGGGCGAGATCGCCGGGGCGAAATCCTGCCGCATAGAACGGCCGTGCGGCGCGCCAGGGGTCATTGCCCGTGCCCTGGATCTCGAAGATCGGCCCCGGGGACATGAAAACCCGTCCCATTTCATCGGGCCTGGCGGCTACGAACCCGCCGAATGGCGGTTCGGCCGCCTGGGCATCCTTCAGTTTTTCTTTTCTGAGAACAGGGAGCCGTGCGAGGGCGCTGCGCGACGTGATCGCGCTTGCATCAACTTCAGCCAGATGGTTCGCCCAGCCGGATGCATTGCCTGTGGCATGTGCGATTGCTGCCGGCAAACGGCCGAACAGGTCCGCCTCGCGCTCGTCCATCGAACGGGTCTCAAGATCATCGAAGAATTCGGACATGAATCGCCTCCGGCCGGTTCAATCAATTTGAAACTGTCTTGCCCGCGAAGGCGGGCATCCAGAGCCAAACGGTACGTCTGGCGTCGACGCGCCCCGGACTCCCGCCTTTGCGGGAGTGACGTCGAGAATGTCAGGCCAGCCAGCGCTTGCGTCGCTTGTAGGCCTTCACGTTGCGGAAGGACTTCTGATCATCCCCGGCAATGCCGAGATAGAATTCTTTCACGTCCTCGTTTTCGCGCAGTTCGGCGGCGTCTCCGTCCATGACCACGCGGCCGTTTTCGAGAATGTAGCCGTATTTGGCGTATCTCAGCGCGATATTGGTGTTCTGCTCGGCCAGCAACATGCTGACCCCTTCCTGTTCGTTCAGCTTCTTGATGATCTCGAAGATCTCCTCGACGAGCTGCGGAGCAAGTCCCATGGAAGGTTCGTCCAGAAGCATTGTGGTCGGCTTGGACATCAGCGCGCGGCCGATGGCGCACATCTGCTGCTCGCCGCCGGAGATATAGCCGGCCAGGCTCTGGCGGCGCTCTTTCAGGCGAGGAAAGTAGGAATAAACCAGTTCAAGGTCGTCAGCGACGGCGCCGCGGCCGTCGGTCCGGGTATAGGCCCCGGTCATGAGATTTTCTTCGACAGTCAAATGCTCAAAGCAATGGCGGCCTTCCATTACCTGGATGCAGCCGCGCCGGACAAGTTCGTTCGGGGTCAGCTTGTCGATCCGTTCACCCTTGAGCGTTATCTGCCCCTTGGTGACGTCACCCCTCTCGGCGGAAAGAAGGTTGGAAATCGCCTTGAGAGTTGTTGTCTTGCCGGCCCCGTTGGCGCCGAGGAGGGCGACAATGCCCCCCTCGGCGACTTCGAGTGATACACCTTTGAGAACCAGAATCACGTGATCGTAGATCACTTCGATATTGTTCACATTGAGAAGCGGTCCGTGATCAGCCAAGTTTCTGGTCCTCCATGCTAGTTCAGCGTTGCCGGTTAGCTGCTGCAGTCACGCGGGGTGATCTTGTTTTCCTCGGCGTACTTTGCAGCATCCGCTTCGACCAGCGGGCGAACGACATCGCGCATCGGCGTGAACCAGTCTGACGAGAACTTCCACTGCTTGGCGGCTGCGTCCCACTTCTGCACACGGACCTGGCCGCCACCTTCGTGGTCTTCGCAGGTCACCTTGATGTTGCCGATGAAGTCGGCCAGCCCGAGCTCCGCCCAGCGATCCTGATTCATGTCGATGTTTTCAAAGCCCCAGCGAACCTGCTCGCCGGTCACGTTCTTGACCTTGAAGTGCTTCTGGGCGTTGCTGATGGCTTCTGAAATGAAGATCGCGTTGAGCATGCCGCGGTTATAGAGAACTTCACCGACCCGGCCGGCTTCGCCTGCACCGTCACCCTTGTCATAGACATGCTTGATCATGTCTTCGTGGACCTTCTTGCCACCGCCAGGTGCATGGAAGGTCGTCGCGGTGTAGCCGTTCGCGCCCGCGCCGGCAGGTGCAACGTCGGTTTCCGTACCCGACCACCAGTTACCGATGAAGCGGTCCATCTGGAAGCCGATGCCGGCGGCTTCTTTCACGGCCACCTGGTTCATGACACCCCAGCCGGACATGAAGATCCAGTCGGGCTTCAGCCGGCGAATTTGCAGCCATGTGGACTTCTGTTCCTGACCGGGGTGGTCAACCGCCAGAAGGGTCAGGTTGTAGCCATGCTTCTTGGCGAGCAGTTCAAGGGTTGGATTGGCTTCCTTGCCGTAAGCGGAGTTGTGGTAGATGTGGGCGATCTTCTTGCCCGCCAGCTTGTCCAGTCCGCCTTCCTGGGCACCTATGTACTTGATGACAGCCGAAGCCTGGCTCCAGTATGTGGTCGGGAAGTTGAAGACATAAGGGAAAATCCGGCCGTCAGCAGCTGACGTCCGTCCATAGCCCATGGAAAAGATCGGAATCTTGTCGACGGCGGACTTGGGGATCAGCTGATAGGTGATCCCGGTGGAGTTCGGGGCAACGGCAAGCGCACCTTTGCCCTTCAGCTTTTCGTAGCATTCCACGCCGACGTTGGTTCTGTAGCCGGTTTCGCATTCTTCGACCTCGACCTTGACGCCGCCGATGCCGCCATCGCGGTTGTTCAGAAGCGTGAAGTAGTCCTTGTATCCGTTGGCAAACGGGATGCCGTTCGGAGAATAGGCACCGGTCCGGTAGACCAGAGACGGAACAAACAGCGTATCCGCCGCCATGGCCGTGGACGTCGCAATCGCGCCTGTCGCGACAATCGCCGACAATGCGCCGATAGTGAGTGATCTTAGATGCATAAAACTCTCTCCCTTCAGTTTGACCGGCACCAGTAAAGACGAAAACGCCGTTCGCTGTCTATGCCGGTGAGTGTCCCGTTCCCGTCAGTAGGGGAACGGCCAAAGCCTCAATTTTTCTTTCACAATCTGCCAGAGTCGCGCGAGGCCATGCGGCTCCACAATCAGAAAGAAGATGATCATCGCGCCGAAGACGATGAACTCGATGTGCTTTGCGGTTACGGCCTGCATGCCGAGACCCGCCACAAAGACGTTCGTGAGTAGAATGGGCATCAGCACCACGAATGCGGATCCGAGAAACGATCCCAGGATGGATCCCAATCCGCCAATGATGATCATGAACAGAACGGGGAACGAGATGTTCAGGATGTCGAAGGCTTCGGTTTCCGCTGTCCCGAGCCAGAAGCACAGAAACATGGCGCCGGCCACACCGACGTAAAATGAGCTTACCGCAAATGCCAGCAATTTCGTCTGCAGCGGCTTGATACCTATGATTTCCGCCGCGATGTCCATGTCCCGAATGGCCATCCAGGTACGTCCCATGGGTCCGCGCACCAGGTTCTTGGCGGCGAGCGCCAGAACAACCACGATGCACAGGGTGATCAGATAGCGGGACACAGGCTCGGCATTGGCACTTGTCACCAGCACGCCGAACACTTCCTTGGGCGGGAACGCGATCGAACCGGAAGGGCTGTAGTTAACGAACCAGCCGAACTTGTTGAACATCCAGAGCAGAAAGAACTGCGATGCGAGGGTTGCGACGGCCAGGTAGAATCCCTTGATTCTGAGGCTGGGAAGCCCGAAAAAAATTCCCACAGCGGCGGTAATTCCGCCGGAAAACAGGATCACCAGCAGTAGCGGCATGTCCGGGAAACCGGTCGCGAGCTTGTAGGAGGCATAGGCCCCAACGGCCATGAAGCCGCCGGTTCCCAAAGAAACCTGGCCACAGTATCCGGTGAGAATGTTCAATCCGATCGCCGCCAGAGCAAACACCAAAAACGGGATCAGAATGACCTGGAACCAGTATTCGCTGGCAATGAACGGAATCACGAAAAACGCGAAGGCCAGAACCAGGAGGACCCCGATCCGGTCCTGCGCAATCGGGAACAGAGCCTGATCGGCAGCGTAACTGGTCTTGAACTGACCTGTCTCACGATAAAGCATCTATATCCTCTCGATAATCTTCTCGCCGAACAGGCCTTGCGGTCTGAACAGCAGGAACACCAGGGCCAGCATGTAGGCAAACCAGTTCTCGATTGCGCCGTTGACCAACGGTCCCCAGTAGACTTCCGCAACCTTTTCTCCCACACCGATGATCAGGCCGCCGACAATCGCGCCGGGCACGGAGGTAAATCCGCCGAGGATGAGGACCGGCAGGGCCTTGAGCGCAATCAGGGAAAGGGAAAACTGAACGCCGGACTTGGCGCCCCACATGATGCCGGCCACCAGCGCAACCAGGCCTGAAACGGACCAGACGATAACCCAGATGGTCTTGAGCGGGATACCCACGGACAGCGCCGCCTGATGGTCATCCGCCACCGCGCGCAACGCCCGGCCAATCTTGGTTTTCTGGAAGAACACGGCGAGAACCGCGACAAGTATGGCGGCAGTCCCGGCTGCGAACAGATCGAACTTCTGGATCTGAACGCCCGAAATCTCGAAGAAACCTGTCGGAATGCCCACATCCAGGACCTTCACGTTCGAGCCCCACATGGTATCGCCAACACCTTCGAGGACAAACGCAAGGCCGATGGTCGCCATGAAGAGAATGATGGGCTCCTGGTTCACCAGCCGGCGAAGGACTGCAAACTCGACGATGTAGGCAAAAGCGATCAGAACAATGATTGTCGCAATGATGGCCAGCCACACCGGCATTGCAAAGCCGGGGACCGTCGTCAGGAAGAACGGCATGGTTCCGGTCATCAGCCCAACAAGCGTGAGGGCGGCAAACAGGGCCATTACCCCTTGTGCATAGTTGAACACGCCAGAAGCCTTGAAGATCAGCACGAAGCCGAGCGCAACGAGCGAGTACATCACTCCCGACATCAGACCGCCGAGAAGCACCTCAACGAAAAATGCCGGATAGGACGCCATGTCCACAAACGGCGCGATGAAAATCGAATACAGCATCTATCTCACAGCTCCTCCGCCGATGCCCGTCCCGCGATGCGGCCGCTGCCGCGGGAGAGCGTTGCCGTTGCACGGCAAAGCCTAGTCATGGGCAACTCCCAGATAGGCGTCTATCACGTCCTGATTCTTTCTGATCTCGTTGGGCGTGCCGTCCCCGATTCTCTTGCCGTAATCCAGCGCGACCACCCGGTCGGACAGATCCATGACCACGCTCATGTCGTGCTCGATCAGCGCAATCGTGGTGCCGAACTGATCGTTCACGTCGAGAATGAAGCGCGACATGTCCTCCTTCTCCTCCAGGTTCATACCCGCCATGGGCTCATCCAGGAGAAGAAGATCAGGTTCCGCCGCAAGGGCACGCCCCAGTTCGACGCGCTTCTGCAGTCCGTAAGGCAGGCGACCGACAGGCGTTTTCCGGATATGGGGAATTTCGAGAAAGTCGATGATCTTCTCAACATGCAGCCGCTGCCGCATGTCTTCGGTTTTTGCCGGACCGATGTAAATCGCCTGCAGAAAGAGCTGTCCGACCTGATGCAGCAGCCCGTCAGGCATGCGCGGCACCCGGCCGGTCATGATGTTGTCGAGGGTCGACATGCCACGGAAGAGGGCAACGTTCTGGAAGGTGCGGGAGATGCCGTGCTTGGCCGCATCGTGCGGTTTCATCTGGCGGCGGGTCTCGCCCTTGTAGGTGATCTTGCCTTCCTGCGGATGGTAGAAGCCGTTGATCACGTTGAGCATGGACGTCTTGCCGGCGCCATTCGGGCCGATGATCGCCCGGATTTCTCCTTTCAGGATATCGAAGCTGACATCCTGGATCGCCTTTACGCCGCCAAAGGACAGGCTGATATTCTCAATGTTCAGCAGAACCTCTTTGTCGGGCGCTGCCTCGGTCGCGGCTGCATTCATTCCGCGGCCTCCTTCATGGCTACAGGCGCATAGATCGTCATATCGCGAATCTGGACATCGCCTTCGATGACCCCCTTGCGGCCGTCCTCGAAGGTGACCTCGGTCTTGATGTGCTGGCTCGATTTCTTCGGATCGTAGAGAGCCTTGACCAGAGGCGAATACCTGTCGGCAACGAAGGAACGGCGGACCTTCGCCGTCCGGGTAATTTCGCCGTCGTCGGCATCCAGTTCCTTGTGCAGGATCATGAAGCGCTTGATCTGCGCGCCTGCCACGCGATCCTCACGCGAGAGTTCCTGGTTCACTTCGTTAACGTGCTCTTCGATCATGCCGTAGACGTCAGGGTGCGCGGCGAGCTCCTGGTAGCTCGCGTAGGAAACGTTGTTACGCTCGGCCCAGCTGCCCACGGCAGTCAGGTCGATATTGATGAAAGCTGTCACGTAGTCGCGGCCCTGGCCAAAGCACACCACCTCGCGGATGTTCGGGTAGAACTTGAGCTTGTTCTCGATGTACTTCGGTGGGAACAGAGTGTCGTCTTTCAGCTTGCCGACATCCTTGGCCCTGTCGATGATCTTCAGGTGGCCACGCTCATCGATAAAACCGGCATCGCCGGAATGCACCCAGCCGTCCTTGGTCTTGGTTTCCTTCGTGGCCTTGGGATTCTTGTAGTACTCCTTGAAAACGCCCGGCGAGCGGTAGAGCACCTCGCCCTTGTCATCCACCTTGATCTCGATGTCGCCGAGGGTCCTGCCGACCGTATCGGCATAGATCTCGCCGTCCGGCTGGTTGGTGACATAGACCGACGCTTCCGTCTGCCCGTAGAGCTGTTTCAGATTGATGCCGAGCGAACGGTAGAAACGGAAGATCTCCGGACCGATCGCCTCGCCTGCGGTGTAGGCAATGCGCACGTTTGAAAGTCCGTAGCGGTTCTTCAGGGGCCCGTAGACCAGAAGTTCGCCGAGCCCGTACATCAGCCGGTCGCCAACGCCGACGGGGTCGCCGTTGAGGATGTTCTCTCCAACCTTCCGCGCAACGCCGAGGAAGTAGTGGAAGATCCGTTTCTTGATCTCGCTCGCATCCTCCATCTGGACCATGGTGAGCGTGATCACGTTCTCATAGATCCGCGGGGGTGCGAACGCATAGGTCGTTCCGATCTCGCGGCGGTCATCGACGACCGTCTCCGGGCTTTCCGGACAGTTCACGCAGTACCCGCAATCGTAAGACTGGGCGTAGGAGAAGACGTGGTCGCCGACCCAGGCCATGGGCAGATAGGCAATCACGCTCTCGTTGTGATCGAGCTTGTCGAAATCATTCGCCACCTTGGCCGCCCAGATCACCGACCCCATGGTAAGCACCACGCCTTTCGGCGTGCCGGTGGTGCCGGAGGTGTAAAGGATGATGGCGGTGTCTTCCGGACCGCCCTTGGCGATCTGTTCGTGCCACTTGCCCTCGGTTGCCGGGTCTGATTTCAGGGCCTCGCGGCCTGAATCCTGAATGCTGTCATAAGACTGCACACCGTCTACCGCGTACTTCGCCAGGCCGCGGTCGTCATCGTAGATGATATTCTTCAGAGCCTTGTAGGACTGGCGGATTTCCAGAACCTTGTCGACCTGTTCCTGGTTTTCAACGACGGCGCAGGTGACGCCGGCATGCTCCAGCACGAAGGTCATCTCCTCGGCAACGGAATCCTGGTAAACCGGAATCGGAATGCCGCCGAGCGCCTGAATGGCGCACATGGCCCAGTAAAGCCTCGGCCGGTTATCACCGACGATGGCAACCTTGTCGCCGGCCTTGATGCCGAGCGCGGAGAGACCGACCGAGAACGCGCGGACTTCCTCAAGCACCTGTTCCCAGTTCCAGGTCTGCCAAATGCCGAGATACTTCTCGCGCATAGCCGGTTTGCCGTTGAACTTGACGGCATTCCTCAAGAGCAGTTTTGGAAACGTGTCTTCGGCCTTAGCGGCCTCAGCCCCTGTGGTCACCTTAAACCCTCCCTGGTCGCCCGGCCCTTGTTATCGCGGGACCGATGCGGCACCTCAACTCAATGCCAAAGCTGATACACAATTTTTTCGAAGTCGAAAAGTTCTGTATCATATTGCAGGGCCACTCACCCCGCTTTGAGCAGAATGGGTTTTAGCGGCACCTGGACTGAATGCACAGAGCTTTTTGGACGCAGACACCGATTCGTGTAGGTTTCGTGACGCTTTCGCCAAAATTGTCCCGTCACGCAGATGGGCAGGCAAGCTTGCTCACTGAACGCGAGATGCAACACGTTTGAGCTTCCTTGGCCGCAAGCCATGCGCTGAACGCATGGCTGCGCTGCCCTCGCCAAGGGTGGTGGCGGGGCTTCGGCTCACTATATTGCATTGCAGCAATTGAAGTTTGAACCATCACGCAACTGCGAAGGTAGGCCAATGACGAACCACCCCGAAACCGTAACCCGCCTGACCCCAGAAGAGCTGAATGCCTTGCTCGCCAACTATGAGGCCGAAGCCCGGCGCATGCGCGGAGAAACCCTGAAAGTCCTTTTCTCTGAATGGCTCGCGGGTGCCCGCCAGGCAATCGGGAACATTGTGCCCCAGCCCCGCAATGTCGCACACGCGTCGGAGTAGATCATGACCACACTCGCCAACACCCCATCCGCCGCCGCCAATGATGCACTGCACAGCGGGATCGGCAGCCTCGTCGAAAGCATCAAGGTCGTCTTTGCGTCTCTTGCGCGGGCAATCGAGTTCTCCCGGCGTTGCGAAGCAGAATTCAGCCGTACCGGCCGCATCAGCCCGGCCACACTGGACCTGCTCGCAAAACAGGCCTGAGACCGGCCGCACCGGACACAGATTGTTCGGACTGTAACGAACCATCAGGCGGGCGCATCGGGTAAGGTGCGGCCATGACCGCGCTCACCGTCTCCCGCCCGTTCGAACTCTTTCTCCTCGCGCTCCTGGCCGTGTTCTGGGGCTCGTCCTACCTGTTCATCAAGGTGGCGCTGGAGACGATACCGCCCGTGACATTGATAGCGTTCAGGGTATCCCTGGCTGCGCTTCTGCTCTACTCGGTCGCCCGCGGACAAGGGCACCGGATGCCGACGGACGCTCAGACCTGGCGCGGATTTGGTGTTCAGTGCTTCTTCCTGTGCATTGGCGGCTGGGTGGTTCTGGCCTGGGGCCAGCAGTTCATCGACAGCGGCCTTGCTGGCATTCTGAATTCTACCTCGCCAATCTTCGTCTTCTTCATCACCCTTTTGTGGACGCGGCACGAGAGTGTCGGCGGTTTGCGCTTGTTCGGAGCTCTGCTCGGCCTCGCCGGAGTTGTCTTCATCATCGGGGCCGACGCCTTGCGCGGCCTGGGCACGCAGGTGGCCGGCCAAATTGCGGTTCTGGCCAGCGCCGCGCTCTATGGAGGTTCCGCCATTTACGGTAAGCGGTTCTCCGAGCTTCCCCCGACGGTCACAGCGGCGGGTACGCTGACCGTGGCCACGCTGATCCTGGTCCCGGCCAGCGTCCTGATCGATCGTCCGTGGACCCTCAGCCCGTCATTGACGTCCACGGGCGCAGCGGTGGCGCTCTCCGTCATAAGCTCGTGTCTCGCGCTTCTCCTCTACTTCCGGCTGATCAAAACCCTCGGCTCGATGGGCACGGCCAGCCAGGCCTATCTCCGCGTCGGCGTCAGCGTCCTGCTGGGCGCGGCAGTCCTCGGCGAACAGATCGGCTGGACGGTCGCCTTCGGCCTCGCGGCAGTCGTCGGCGGTGTCATTGCGATCAATGCGCGATCATGAGCTAACGGACTTGGAACGCTGCCGATTCTCCCCTAATCATCGGGCTCTGCACCTGTTCTCCGCTGGAGCCTCCACATGCCGTATTCCGAATACCGCCCCGAGCTCATGGGCTCGGCCACGCTGACCCCTTCCGGGGAGATTGAAGCCGGGTCCTGGCAAACGTTCGAACTGGTCTACACGGCCGGGCGCTTCGGAATTGATGATACCGGATCGATCAAGATCGCCATGCGGTTTGCGACCGATTTCGGGCCGGTCCAGTTCACCGATCCGGCTGCTCCCGGCTACACCACGGCCGTGGCCTCCAACGGGGCCGTGCTGGATCTGAAATGGGAGTTCAAGCGCAACATCCGGCCCTGGAGCCGCTCGCTCTATATCGGCGTTCAGAAGCACTTCCTGGCTGAGGGTGACACCATCACCATCCGCTTCGGCGATCAGAGCGGCGGATCGAAGGGTGTTCGGGTGCAGACCTATTGCGAGCGCGTCTTCGAATTCAGGGTCTTCGTCGACGCCATCGCCACCTATGATTATGTGGCGCTTCCCGAGAGCCCGCACATCAATATCGTTCCCGGCCCGCCGGTCACCTGGCGCGCAGTGCTGCCCACCTTGAAGAAGACTGGCGAGGCGTTCCGTCTATCGCTCAAGGCAGAAGATGCCTGGGGCAATCCCAGCAACCAGATCGACCAGGAGCTGGTGTTCTCTCCAGCCCGTCCGGTGACCGGGCTTCCCGACCAGGCCCGCTTCGACAAGGGCGAGTTCGCCCTGGTAATCGACGGCCTGACCGCGGAGGAGCCGGGCGATCTCACAATCGGCATTCAGGCGGCTGAAGGCGGAGAGCTATGCCGGACGAACTCGTTGCGGATTGAAGAGGGTCCTGAGCTGCTGCATTTCTGGGGCGACCTCCACGGCCAGTCAAACGAGACTCTCGGCACGAATACGGCGGAGGAGTATTTTCTCTTCGGGCGTGACCGCGCCTTCCTCGATGTGTGCTCCCATCAGGGCAACGATTTCCAGATGACGCAGGAATTCTGGACGGAACTGAACGATTTGACCGCGAAACTGGACGATCCCGGACGGTTTGTGGCCATTCCTGGATACGAGTGGAGCGCCAACACGGCGCTTGGCGGCGACCGGAACGTGTTCTACCGGCATGAGGGTCGGCCCATGTACCGCTCCTCCCACGCCCAGATTCCGGATCTTTCCGACGAGCACACCGACGGCCACACGGCCCATGAACTGTTCGAGCACCTGAAGGACGAGGACTGCGTCTGCTGGGCCCATTGCGGCGGCCGCTACGCCAATATCCTCTTTGCCCATAACGGAAAACTGGAAGCGTCGGTCGAGGTGCACTCATCCTGGGGAACCTTCGAGTGGCTGCTGCACGATGCCTTCGAGAAGAACTACAGGGTCGGCGTCGTCTGCAATTCTGACGGTCACAAGGGCCGGGTGGGTGCAAGTTTTCCGGGCGCCAGCTTCTTTGGCGCCTATGGCGGCCTGACCTGCTACCTCGCAGAGGAACTCAGCCGCGATGCGATATTCGAAACGCTGCGCACCCGCCGCCACTACGGCACGACGGGCGCCCGCATCTATCTGGATGTCCGCGCGGTTCCTGTTGGCAGAGCGGAACGTTTCCTGAGGGACCCTGCAGAATTTGACGATCCCGAGAGCCATGAGGCCGAAGAGCTCCTGATGGGCGACATTGCCCGGGTCAGTGATGATGAGATTGAGCTTACCGTTGAAGTCGTCGGATCTGCGCCCATTGAGCGAATCGATATTTTCGATGGCCTTGATCACCTGACGACCCACCGTACCTACGATCAGCAGCATCTTGGCAGCCGGGTCCGGGTATCCTGGTCGGGTGCCGAGTACCGTGGCAGGTCGCGCACCACGACCTGGGATGGCCGCCTTGAAGTCGAGGGCAACAGCATTGCGCGCACTCAGCTCTTCAACAACTGGAACCTTGACCGCGGTATCCAGGAGCAATCAGACACTCATGTCACCTGGAAGGCTGTGACATCCGGCAACTACGGCGGCGTTGACCTTTGGCTCACGTCAAAATCGAACGGTCGCCTCAAGGTGGGAACTCCTCATGCCGATGCCGATATCGCGCTGGCTGATCTAGGCCTCGATGAAGTCACCATTGAAGCTGGTGGTCTCGACAGAAATCTGACGCTCCAGCGCTTGCCGGATGTCTTCGGAAAGACCCGTGTGCAGGTGAAGGCCGTTTGCCCGGTTCACGAAGACCGGGACACCAGATTGTACGTGCGGGTCCAGCAGGCCGATGGCCATCGCGCCTGGTCCAGCCCGGTCTACCTGTTCAGACAGGAGGCGCCTTAGCGGTTGTCGTCCCGGATGCGGCGGCTGTTCTGCTGGCGGCTGGTGGGCGCACGCTGACGCTCCTGTTCAGCTGCTTCAGCGGCAGCGGCCTCTTCTGCAAGCCTCTGCGCTTCACGTTCTGCTGCAGCGGCACGGGCGCGTTCTGCGGCTTCGGCCGCGCGTCTTTCAGCGGCCAGCCGCTCAGCCTCTTGCCGGGCGGCCTCTTCTGCGGCCAGCCGGGCGGCCTCTTCGCGAGCCAGGCGCTCTGCTTCTACGCGCGCGGCCTTTTCCCGGGCCTTGCGTTCGGCTTCCCGGCGTGCGGCCTCTTCGGCCGCCTTGCGTGCGCGTTCCTTTCTGGCTGCTTCTTCTGCGGCCAGCCGTTCAGCCTCGCGCCGTGCCGCTTCTTCTGCTGCGCGACGTTCGGTCTGCTTTTTTGCGGCTTCTTCTGCAGCGCGCTGTTCCGCTGCTTTGCGCGCCGCCTTGTCAGCCGCCTCTTTTGCGGCGTCTGGCCGGGTTTCTATGTCCGTGTCCTGCTCGCGCCCGCCTTCCTGAGCGGCTCTTTCCTCAGCCGCGCGCGTCTCGGTCTCGTCGGCGGCCTGTTTTCCCGTCTCTGCGGGAGCTTGATCCTGACCGGGAGCATTTTGCTTTTCGGCTTCCGGCAGAGAATCCACAGGCTGGTCTCCTGTGTCCGCACTGTCAGGAGGTCTGTTGCCCTGCCGTTCCTGAAACAGCCGTTCCTGTTCGGCCTGCAGAGCCTCAAGCTTTTTCATGCATTCCTGCAAGACCTGAACTACCAGGAATGACCGGAGACCGGATGTGTCATGAGAGCGCTTCAAACCGGTAAGTGGACCCTTGAGGGAAACGCTGTAGGCAGGTACATCCCCAGCCCCGGACAGCTTGATTGTCCACGTCGCGTCAACTTCTCCTGATGCCAGATTCGTCAGTGCCTTAAGCGACCCGCCCGCGTCTTGACTGGTCAGCTCGACCGGAACGATTCTGAGGAGCCCGCTCTCAGCCGTCCACTGACCCTCAGCCTTTCCAAACGACCAGACCCCTGATTGCAGGGTCGTAGAGATCAACTGCTCCAGCTTCGCCGGGTCATCAATGTCCCGCAGAGAAGACCGGAACGCAGGAGGATCGGTGCCCTTCAGGACTGCGTCCGCAATTGACCAGTTACCTTCGCCGGAAAAGACGGACACAACTCCGCCGGGACTTCTTCCCCGTCCTGCCAGGGTTCCCGACAGGTTGAGCCGTCCCTTGACCGGCAACGAAGCGTCAGGGCCACGAAACAGTTTGCCGAGTTCGAGATTCTGGGCATCAATCCGGCCACTGACATCCATGCTACCGGCACCAACGTTGCGCATTGCCAGTTCGCCACCCACGCTGCCGCCATGGATCTCCGCGTTTGCGGACGAAACGGTCAAGCCGTCATCGGCCGCCTTGACCAGAAACGTTGCGTTGGAGAATCGGACATCAGCACCAATCGCGAGCGCCTTCGCGCCAACCTTGATGTCGGCGGAAAGCCCCTCCAGCGCCTGCCGGCGGAAGGGGCGTTTGGCCCAGAAGCTGCCATCCGCCAAGCCTTTCTCCGGCGGACCGAGAGTGAGCAGGCCGAGCGCGGCCGCCAGATCAAGCTCATCAAACTCGGCGTTGCCCGCAATATGTGTTTTGTCGTCGTCGGGACTCACGGCCCCTTCGAACTTGCCGGTCAGCCCCCGGGTGCGGATCGCGGCATCGGAAATCCTGTAGCGGCTGGCGTTGCCGGCAACTTTCGCGGTCAGCACAAGGGGGCCCTTCAGAGCAGAGCCGGCGGCCAGCGCCCGGGATAGACCTGAGATGTCTTCGGCCTCGATCTTCAGGCTGCCGTCCAGGGTATGGCCTGCTCCGGGGTCGGCATAGGTGCCGGCGATCTCGTACTTCGTCCCCAGAAGCCGTCCGTTGAGATTTGTCTTGAGACCCTGCGGCAGTGTGCCCTCGGCACGAAGCCTGATCTTTCCGTTCGCATTGCCGCGAGGCAGCTCCCCTTCGCCGCCAAGGTCGAGCGCGCTAAGGAGTTTGCCAGCGTTGTTTGTCTCGAACTCCGCTATCAGAAGCATTTCCGCCTTGTTCCAGTGCGGCAAGGGGCCTTTGACTTCCAGTACGGTTCCAGTGAGCCCGCTACCGGCCAGACCTTCGAGGCTGAGCCTGCTCTTTTCGTGGGTGGCCGAATACTCGATCCAGAGGTCGAGGGGCGCCCCGGCCAGCAGCTTCTCGATCTGCCCGGAGAGGTTACCCACGCCAAGAACTTCGAGAAGGCCGACGGCGTCGGGCGAGTTCACCTTTCCGCTCATCTCGCCGCGGAGTGCGCGCCCGGTGCCGACAATTTCACCGGCGAGGTCAATCTGGCCGCGCTCACCGACGGTCGCAGACAATCTCCGGACGTCAGCGTTTTCGCTGGTGAACTTCACGTCAGCGACAAAGTCAGTGAGGTTGCGCCGGCCGAAGCTCAGTTTGCCCGCTTTGACATCAAGACTGACCGGAGCTTCGCCCGTATTCACCGTATTGACGAAGCTGGGCATATCGAGCAGCCCGGCAGACCGTCCGCCCGGCAGGATCGTTGTGAGATCGAGTTCCTCGGCCTGGGCCTTTACTGCGATGAAGGGCGTGCCTGAGCGCGCCCAGAAGGCGCTGATTTTCCCGTCCCCGCCGTCATAGGTAAAGGTCCCGTCCTCGATCCGCGCATTCTCCGGTGTCGCTGAAAGCCCACCTTTGACCTTTAGACGTCCGATGCGCCCGGCTTCCTCGCCGTAAAGCCCCGGGCGCAGCCAGTTGAGGAAACCGCGCCCGTCGAGCGCATTGATCTCGAAGCTGCCGTTGAACTGAGGTGTGACCGGATCGGGCAGATACAGCCCGCTCAGTTTCATGTTGGTGCGGCCCGGCAGCAAACCCGACAGTTCGGAGATTCTGACCCCATCTCCGGTGACCTGGATATCCAGCCTTCCGGATTCGATCGCTGCTTCGCCGGTTTTCAGCTGGCCCGCCTTGAGCCGGACCCGTCCCCGAACGCCCTCAGGCAGGAGTTCGGCAAGTGCATCCAGCGAATCGAAAGACGCGGCTGAGCGCAGTTGAGAGGCCACCTGCCCGCCAAGATCCCGGGCGAGGGCGTCAAGATCGACCCGGCGGGCCGACAGCTCTGCGTCAATGCCGATTTCGTAGCCGAGGCTGAGTTCGGCCGTGCCGGTCACGGCATTGGTCACGGCATTGTTGCTGTCGAGCGCAAGGTCGATCTTCTTCAGGGACAGCCTTTCCTCGCTCAGCGCCACATCGGCGCTGAAAAGAAACGGCAGTTTTTCGATACCCGACAGCTGGGCGGATTTTTCGTTCTCCTGAATGGGTGGAGGGGCGATCTTGACCTTCCCCTCAACAAGATTGGGGTTGTTCTCGCCCGTCAGCCGACCGTCGAACGTGTAGAGCAGGCGGGCGCCGGTTTGTGGACGTAAACCAATGCGCAGGCGCAGCGAGCCGTTGTCCCGGTACTTGCCGGTGGAGAACGAAACGGTCACCGGTTTTTCGTCGTAGATGACTGTTCCCTTGGCCTGATACGGGCCTTGCAGGGAGATTGCCGAGATCTGCAAATTAACCTGATCGAACCGGGCGCTTCCGCCGCGCCTGTGATCGCGGAGATAGACGGTGCCGTTGTTGACCTTGATCTGTTCGAGCCCGAACTCAGTGATCGGAACGGCGCGTCGGACCGCCTCCGTAGGCGACAGGTGCCAGTTTCCTTTCCCGCTTGCGAGGCGTTCGATGTCGATCACCGGCTTTTCAAGGTTTACAGTATGGACGCGGACTTCGCCGCGCAAAAGCGGCGCGAGGAGCAAACGGCCTTCAAGCTTCTTCACGGCCAGGAAGACCGGGGATGCCGCGGTTTCCGCATTGGCCACGCGGACGTCTTCCAGCTGCAGTGCTGGAAGGGGCAGGAAGCGGATGTCGATATCGCCGGCGATCCGCACGTCGCGGCCCATCAGCCGGCGGCCGTAGTCCTCGATCTCGGCCCGATAGCTGGACCAGTCGATGAAGAACGGCGCAGCCACGCCGCCCACGAGCAGCGCAACCAGCAGAATCGCCAATATGAGCAGAGGGGATCTCATGCCCTCAAATCAGCCTTTGGTTGTCTAAAACGAATCGCGGACCGTAACCGGTCCAGCAGTACCACACAGCCAGTAGTCGTCGCACAGATGTTCAAATGGAAACGATTTTTCCAGGGTTCAGGATGTTTTTCGGGTCCAGCGCCTGTTTGATTTGGCGCATCACCTGCAGACCGGGGCCATGCTCGGCCTGGAGGAATTTCATCTTGCCCTGTCCAACGCCGTGCTCTCCTGTGCAGGTTCCGTCCATTGAAAGCGCAACAAGTACCAATGCCTCCAGAAAGTCCTCGCACTTGGCCATGTCGTCGGCGTTGGACGTATCTACGAACACCTGGACGTGGAAGTTCCCGTCGCCGACATGACCGACGATCGGTCCGACCATTCCGCGCTTGTCCAGCTCCGCCTTCGCCGCGGACACGCACTCGGCCAGTCTTGAGATCGGGACGCACACATCTGTCGCAAACGCCTCCAGGCCAGGATACATCGCCTTGGCCGCGTAGAACGAATCGTGCCGTGCCTGCCACAGATGGTTCCTGTCTTCCGTCTTTGTAGCCCAGTCGAAATCCCCGCCACCCCATTCTCCCGCGATGGCACCGAAGAGTTCCGATTGTTCCTGCGTCCCCGCCTCTGTTCCGTGAAACTCGAGAAACAGATGGGGCAGCAGCGGGAGACCCAGTCCGGAATAGGCATTGGCGGCGACAATCTGGTCCTGATCCACCAGCTCGATACGGGCAATGGGCAGCCCGATCTGGATGGTGTGGATTGCCGCGTTGCAGGCACTGTCTATGTCCGGGAACGAGCAGACGCCGGCGGCGATGGATTCGGGAATGCCGTAGAGCTTGAGCGCAACCTCCGTGATGACGCCCAGCGTACCTTCCGAACCCACAAGCAGGCGGGTGAGGTCGTAGCCGGCGGCCGACTTTTTGGCGCGGCGCGAGGTTCGGATAACCTGGCCGTCAGCCATGACAGCGGTGAGCGCCAGGACATTCTCGCGCATTGTGCCATAGCGCACAGCATTGGTTCCCGAGGCACGGGTCGCGGCCATGCCGCCCAGCGAGGCGTCCGCACCGGGATCAATCGGAAAGAACAGGCCCGTATCCCGCAGGTGCTCGTTCAGCGCCTTGCGCGTGACCCCGGCCTGGACCCGGCAATCCAGATCTTCCGGGTTCACTTCGAGCACCTGGTTCATCTGCGAAAGATCGATCGAGATGCCGCCATGTGGTGCCGAGATATGGCCTTCAAGCGATGTGCCCGTGCCGTATGGAATGACCGGAACGCCGTAGCGGGCGCAAACCTTGACGATATTGGAAGCCTCTTCCGTTGATTGGACGAAAGCAACCGCGTCCGGCGGTTCGCCCTCGTGCCAGGTAAGGTCATTTCCGTGCTGGTCGCGAACTGCCTGTGATGTGCTCAATCGGTCGCCGAGGATCTCGGTCAGCTCCGCGATCGCCTGAGTGGTGGAATTGCGTTTGGCCTGTGCGGCGGTTGCCATGGCAGCCGGCTCCAATGAATTTTGATGCTAGGCCGGCAAAGTCCAGCCTGCTATCTCCCTAAACTACCAGAAGGGGTCGCCTGCGGGCATTATATTTTAGTGAGGGCCGGTCAATATGTTGCACGGTGTGGCCTATGAGAAACGGGGCCTGAGGGTTAGGCCGGAGTGGATCGACTATAACGGCCACATGAATATGGCCTACTACACGGTCCTGTTCGATGAATGCATCGACGATGTGTTCGAGAGCTTCGGACTGGGGCCGGACTATGTGAAAGAGCGCGGGGGCTCCTATTATACCCTGGAAGCCCATATCCACTATCTGCGCGAAGTGCATCTGGAAGATCCGTTGAGGGTAACCCTCCAGCTCCTCGACTATGACGGCAAGCGCTGCCACTTCTACGAGGAGATGTTCAACGAAACCGAAGGCTGGCAGGCAGCGGCCGGGGAGTTTCTCTCCATGCACGTGGATATGACCGAAAAGCGCGCCTCTCCGTTTCCGGCGGATGTTATCGCGAAAATTGAAGCCTTCCATGAGGGGCAGAAAGTTCTTCCCTGGCCTGATCGGGTCGGCAGAACCATCGGGATTCGGCGAAAATAGTACCCGTTCTAGTGCTTCCGCAGCGCCTGCTGGAGGACATAGACCCTGACGGCGCTTGAGAGATTTCGGTCTCCGCGTGCCGCGTCGATTTCGGTCAGCAGGCTGTTCAGGCTTCGGCCCCGCCGGTCTGCGAGATCACGCAGCGCATCCCAGAACTCCTCTTCAATCGACAAGCTGGTGCGATGGCCAGCGAGGGTGACCGAGCGCTTCTTCGGCGCGGTCATGCCGGCTGCGGGCCGTCGTCATCACTCTCGATCCGATGGCCATCATGCGCGGTCTCGTCCTTTTTCCGGCGTGCATTTTCCAACTCCCGGTCGGCTTTGGTGCGGCCGAAGCTCTCGCGGTTCTCAGCGGCCTGGCGCTCTTTCGCGGCCCGCTTCTTCGCCTTGCGGAACTCCCGCAGGTTGACAACGTCACCCATGGCGCCGGCTCAGGACGGGCCGATCATCAGCTCAGGGCGGACGATCTTGTCGAACTCGGCTTCCGTCACATATCCGCCGCCCACCGCTTCCTCGCGCAGGGTGGTGCCGTTCTTGTGAGCGGTCTTCGCGATTGTCGTGGCGTTGTCGTAACCGATTTTCGGGGCGAGGGCCGTCACCAGCATGAGCGAGCGCTCCATCAGGTCGGCGATCTGATCCTCGTTCGCCTTGATGCCTTCAACGCAGTTGTCCGTGAACGAGCGCGACCCGTCAGCGATCAGTCGTATCGATTGCAGCACGTTGTAGACCATGACGGGTTTGAAGACGTTGAGTTCAAAATGGCCCTGGCTGCCGGCCATGGTCACTGTCGTGTGGTTTCCCATCACCTGCGTGCACACCATGGTCAGCGCCTCGCACTGGGTCGGGTTAACCTTGCCCGGCATGATGGAGGAGCCGGGCTCGTTCTCCGGCAGTGCCAGTTCGCCGAGGCCGGAACGGGGACCAGAACCAAGCAGCCTTATGTCGTTAGCAATCTTGAACAGGCTCACGGCGACCACATTGAGCGCGCCGGACATCTCCACCAGCGCATCATGTGCCGCGAGCGCTTCAAACTTGTTGGGCGCGGTCTTGAACGGCAGCATGGTGATGTTTGCAACGTGTGCGGCGAAGGCCTTGTCAAAGCCCTTCTTCGTGTTGAGCCCGGTGCCGACTGCGGTGCCGCCTTGCGCCAGGGGATAGAGCCGGGGAAGGGCGGCCTTCACCCGCTCCATGCCCAGCTTGATCTGTGCGGCATAGCCCCCGAACTCCTGGCCCAGGGTGAGCGGAGTGGCATCCTGCAGATGTGTTCGGCCGATCTTGATCAGCTTCTTCCATTCCTTCGCCTTGGCCTCGAGTGAAGCGTGCAGATGCTCAAGTGCAGGCGTCAGCTCGTGATGCACCTGTTCGACCACGGCGATGTGCATGGCGGTCGGAAAGGTGTCGTTCGACGATTGCGAGCGGTTGACGTGGTCGTTCGGGTGGACCGGATCCTTGGAACCGATTTCCCCGCCGAGCAGTTCAATCGCCCTGTTGGCGATGACTTCGTTGGCGTTCATGTTCGACTGGGTGCCGGAACCGGTCTGCCAGACCACGAGGGGGAAATTGTCGTTGAGTTTGCCCAGAACGACCTCACCGGCTGCCTTGGAGATGGCATTGCCGGTCTTCCTGTCGATGTTCTTCAGGTCGATATTGGTGAGTGCAGCGGCCTTTTTGACAATGCCGAGCGCCCGGATGAGCGGAGCCGGCATGGTCTCGCCGCCGATCTTGAAGTTCTTCAGGGAGCGCTGCGTCTGTGCGCCCCAGTACTTGTCCGAAGGCACCTTGAGGGGGCCAAAACTGTCTGTTTCCGTCCGTGTGTCCGACATGCTCGCGCCTGATTGGTCGTGGTGGTGGAGTATGCCGGACTGTTAGCACGCGCCATGGTGCGGGCCAATGGTACTTCCGCTGAAGATCGCTGAATTGACGGTTTTCGCCCCTGTTATCCCCCGATGGATGCGGCGGGTCCGCGCCGCCGCCGATGTGTGTTGTAGGCTGCAAGAACCGGGACTGCGACACGGTCGTAGGCGAGGGCGGCGACGGTACGAAAGCCCGGAGCCCTGAGGAGCGCGGCAAGCCAGCGCAAGCCGGGCAGCCGTCCGTAGATCGCAATGAAGCTCTCAACGCCGGAAACGATCCGGCCGTCCGGCAAGCGGGCATGGAGCCTGCGCTCAAGCTCCGCATCGCACAGGTTGCGGCTGGCAAGAGCATCGGCAGTCTCGGAGATATCCACGAAGTCCAGCGGAGCGTCAGCGCGCTTCGCCCGGCGCTCGTAGAGTTCGATCTCATGCCGGCAGATCGGGCATCCGCCGTTGTAGTAGACGGTTGCGGTTCCCGGCTCAGGTGCAAGAAGGTCGCGAAGCGCACCGTCCAGGTTCGGGTGCCTGAACGCATATCCCGAAGCGATGGCCTTTTCGGCGCTGACCGGTTCACCGTCCAGAAGCAGCGTGGACATCTCGCCCAGCAGCTTGCGCAGCGGCCATTCCGGAATCTTGAGCCAGACCGGGCGGCCGACCGCCCTGCCGATTGCTCTCATCACGTCTGCATGGGTGGCCGCCTCCGGAGCGACAGCGTTGATGGCGCCGTTCAGCCTTGTATCCTCAAGCGCGTGCCGGATGAGGCCCACGGCATCGTCGATATGCAGCCACGGCATGGCGTTCCGGCCCGCCCCCAGAATTGTCCCGGCCAGCATCCGGACAGAACGTGCGAGCGGCGGCAACGCTCCGCCGTGAGCACCAAGGACGATGCCGAAACGAAGCCGGCACACCCTGACGCCAACCTCTTCAAGGCGCAGGGCGGCAGCTTCCCAGTCGCGGCACATTGTCGAGATGAACTCTTCCGTCGGCTCGGCATCCTCGCTCAGAGGCCCTTCGCGGGTGCCGTAATAACCGATGGCCGAACCGTTGATCAGGCACTCCGGTTTTACCTTGAGACGCTCTGCCAGTGCGGCGAGTTTCTCCGTCGTCGAAAGGCGGCTTGCACGCAGCAGGTCCCGGCGCCTGCGCGTCCAGGGCAGGCCCATGACGGGCTCGCCCGCCAGATTGATGATGGCGTCGAGATTTTCATTCTCTGTGATCAGATCCAGGGTTTCGACTGCCCGGGCGTGCGGGCCGAACATGTATTCGGCCTTCTGCATGTTCCGGGTCAGAACCGTCAGGCGATGCCCATCGGCAATCAATGAACGGCAAACTGCGCGCCCGATGAAACCGGTAGCGCCGGTCACGAGAACACTCCTGGGCGCGGCCGTCCGCGTGACCGTGATCGGGTTTCTCTCCCAGTCCGGCGCCTTCAGTCTTGTCAGCTTGACCGCTGCAATCGCGTTGCGGATTCCCCAGGCGCCGACGCCGATGCCGTACGCGGTCATGATCCAGCTGAGAAAGCCGTAGTCCGCGGAGGCAATCTCAGTCGGCAGAGCGAACCAGCCCCAGAGCACAGGTGCCAGGGCGAGAAGAACCGCGCCGTAGTTCATGGCCAGCAGGGTGTGCAGCACGCGCTCGAACGGCGGCAGCTTGCGGGTCAGATCCTCCTCGATGAAATCCCAGAGGGTGATGAACACCTCAATGAGGATGAGGCCGGTGAGGGCGGCGGCATACCAGCCGTGCCAGAGGCCCCATCCGAGCATCAGGAAGATCGCGCCGTAGATCAGCTCGCGGGAGGAATGCAGCGCGATCTCGGTTCGGGCAGACGGCGTGTTCGGCAGGTCTTCCGTGAACTCGTGGTGCCAGAAATTGTCGAATGCCCCCATGACGCCCTGAACGACGAGCAGCCAAAGAACCAGTTCCATGTCAGGCCTCCATTTCCCTGAACAACCCGTCCTGCTCTGCAACGCGGCCGAAGAGCGGGTGGTTCACTTCCAGGGTGAAGCGGAAGAG
>JBCCEL010000047.1:0-24397 GCA_039030315.1 Pseudomonadota bacterium | reverse complement strand
TTCGACCGTCGCGGCATCCGGATTGCCGCCCTGGTTGAAGTCGATCGCGAAGTCACCGCCAGCCGTGCCGTCCTTCACGATGGTGCCGATGGCCGTGTTGTTGAAGGAGACCGTCGTGCCGGAGACCTCAACGCCGGTGTTGGGCGTGGCGGAGACCAGCAGGGAGATGCTGTCTTCCGCGCTGCCGCCAGCCGCGTACTCGACCGTCAGGTTGCCGCCTTCGAAGTTGACGCTGTCCACATCCGTCAGCGTGACATCCGTGTCGATCGCCACCGCGCCGGCATTGACCGTGTTCTCCAGGAACGCGGCGGGAGTTGGATTGACGTCAGTCAGAACCGGCGCGTCATTCACGCCGGTGACCGTCCACGTGGCGGTCGTGGGCGTCGTGGTGGTGCCGTCGGACACATCGTAGGTGACGGACACCGGCTGCGTCGCACTCTGGGCAAGGCTCTGGAACGCCGCATTGGCCGGATCAAGGAAGAACTGTGGACCGAAGACCTCGATTTCCCGGAAGCTCGCGGTCATGGGCACGCCGCCGAGAGGCTCGGATGTGGTGAACTCGACGACCAGCTGGTCCGTGTTGACCGGGGTATCGAAGGTCAGCCAGAAGGATGGCACATCCTGGTTGTTGTTCGTGCCTGTCCCCGAAATCGACCACTCACCCAGAACCGTGCCCGAGCCGTCCTTAAGGGTGTAGTTGCCGTCGACCCGGTTGCCATAGCCAATGTAGAAGGCAACGGATCCGAGTGTGGCCGTGCCGCCGAAATCGAGGGTGACCGGGGTGCCGTTGGTTGCGATGGCATATGTCCCATCGCTGGTGCTTGTCGCGTCACCGTCGTTCAGATTGTCGGCGCCGAAGTTTCCGGCGGTGGAGAAATCGCCGGTGGTCACCGAATAGGTGAGAAGCGTCCCCGCATTGCCTCCGGTCACATCCGGATTGGTCGTTGTATCGTCGCCAACTTCATCCTGCGCATTTGCGAGGGTAATGTTGTCGGAGCCCGGATTCGTGATGCTGAACCTGGATGAGGTGTTGCCGGCGCCCACGCCGCCGCCAAAGGTGACGCCGTCGGGCAGCGTAGACTGGATGTTGGTGATCGATAGCGTGTCGCCATCCGCATCGCTGGTATTGGAGAACGGATTGAGCGCGACCAGAGCCGCGCCGTCTTCGGTTGCAATGCCGGCGAGCGCCAGGCTCACGACCGGCGCATCGTTGACGGCGGTGACATTGATCTGGCTGACCGACGCGGTGCTGGTGTCCGTTCCGTCGTCCACGACGATTTCGACGGTGCGCTGCGACTCGCTGGGTGTCTCGGAGGTGTTCTGGTAGGTGACCGAGCGGATCACGGCCTGGTAATTTGCGATGGTGTCGGTTCCGCTCAGGGTGAGCGTTCCGGTGGTGGCCACAAAGTTCGCAGTGATTGACGTACCGGTCGTTACCGCCGCGAGAACATCTTCACCGGGCGCATGGTTGCCGGTGATCCGGATCGTGGCGCCTTCCAGATTGGTGTCGTCCGCGTCGGACAGCACGATGTCAGGAGAGACGGCGGTCGCCGGGTCGTTTTCCGTATAGTCAACGACGGTGGCGTTGCTGATCGACAGGTTGTCGATCTGGGCTGTTTGATCAACGCCCGAGAGTTGCTCCCGATTGTGGATCACCACATGACCGCCCGTGCCCGCAAAGGAGTTGGTTCCGGTCACAGTGGCAGTATTGGCCGCGTTTCCAACTTCGGTGAATGTGGCGGTTATGTTGAAGCCGTCATCAACGACCGTAAAGGTGTATGTTTTTCCGATCACCAATCCCGGCATCGACGCGGTATCGTTTTGCTGGAAGTGTCCGCCGACTTGCTCGCCGATTCTTATGTTTTGTGTCACAGCTTGCGCCGAGACTTGGACGCCAGAAACCAACTGGCCAAAGCTATTACCTGCGACGGCATCTGTGCGGGTGGTGATGTGCAGAACATCCATGTTGGACTGAGGCGTCCACTCGCCTTCAATCGTTACCGGCGCACTGGCCGATGGCGGGAATTCCTGCACGCTGACCAGGTAACCCCGGTTCTCAAGCTCCAGCTGCCCGCCCGTTTCCGTGACGGCCGGAGCGGTGATGCCACCGGGCAGGACCACGTTCCACAACGACGCATCCAGGGCGTTGTCGTTGAAATCGTCAGACACGACTGCGCCAGGCGTGGCCTCTGGCGCATCGTTTTCAGCGTTCACCGTCAGCACGGACTGGGTCTGAAGAGACGTGCCGCCATCGCCGTCCGTGACGACAATGCCGATGGTGCGCAGAGCCGCCGGAGTGTCCGACGTGTTCGAGTAGCCGAGCGCCTCGATCAAGGCCTCGATAGCGGCCGGATCCGGGTTGCCGCCCTGATTGAAGTTGATGACCAGATTTGCACCGTTGGCGCCATTGCCGGTCGCACTGACTGCGGCAATCGCGGTGCCGTTGAAACTGATCGTGCCGTTGGTTTCGGTGATTCCACCGCCATCAACGATGGAGAGTTGATCTTCCGCCCCACCGCCGGCTGCGTAGTTCACGGTCAGGCTGCCGCCTTCGAAGTCTGCCGAGTCCGGATCGGAGACCGTGACATTGCTGTCTATGACCACCGGAGCCGCATTGACCGTGTTTTCCTGGAACGTCGCGCTGGAAAAACCGTTGAAGACCGGATTGTCGTTCTCGGCATTGACCGTCAGCACGGCCTGAGTTTGCAGGGAGGTGCCGCCATCGCCGTCGGTGACGACGATGCCGATGGTTCGCAACTCGGTCGGCGTATCGGAGGTGTTGGAGTAGCCAAGCGCTTCGATCAGGGCTTCGATGGCAGCCGCATCTGGATTGCCACCCTGGTTGAAACTGATCACCAGGCTGGCGCCATTGCCGCCATTGTCCGTGGTGCTCACCTCCGCGATTGCGGTGCCATTGAAGCTGATGGTGCCATCGAAATCAGTAATCCCGCCACCTTCGACTATGGAAAGCTGGTCCTCGGTCCCACCACCTGAAGCATAGGTGACGGTTAGGCTGCCGCCTTCGAAATCAGCGCTGTCCGGATCGGATACCGAGACGTTGGCGTCTATGACGACCGGACCGGCATTGACCGTGTTCTCCTGGAAGATGGCGCTGGCAAATCCGTTAAAGACGGGATCGTCGTTCTCGGCATTGACCGTGAGAACGGCCTGTTGAGCAATCGACATACCGCCATCGCCGTCGGCCACGGTGATCGATACCGTTCTGGCCGCTGTGGGTGTGTCGGAGGAGTTGGCGTAGCCCAGGTCCTCGATCAGCGCTTGAACGGCTGCCACGCCCGGGTTGCCGCTCTGGTTGAAGCTGATCACCAGATCAGCGCCCGCGGCACCGCTTGATGTGACCGTGCCAATCGCGGTCCCGTTAAACGAGACAACGCTGCCAGCGACTTCAATCCCGCTGCCGCCGGAGCCGGTGCCGAGTACGGAAAGGCTGTCTTCCGTCCCGCCGCCGCTCGAATAAGTAACCGCCAGGCTGCCGCCTTCCAGGTCCGCGCTGTCCACATCTGTTACGGCAACAGCCGTGTCGATCGCCTGCGGCCCGGCATTGACCGTGTTCTCCTGGTACGCATTGGCGTCGAGGCCGGCCAGAACGGGCGCATCGTTGACAGGCGTGATGTCGACGCTGATCGTGCCGAGTGCGACCTCTTCGTCACCGCCTGTACCGGTATTGCCCTGGTCGAAGACCGATACGTCGATCGTGTCGGCGCCCGTGCCGTTCGCATTGAGCGCGCCGGTGTACTGAATGTTGGTGGCCGTGCCGAGATAGGTGTTGAGGTTCGTGAGTGTGCCCTGCAGCTCAAGGGTGTCCGTGCCGTTGTCGATCACGGTGATGCCGGTGCCTGCCGCAGCGGTGAGCGTGCCGCCGCCGGTGGCCAGGATCAGCCTGAGGCTGCCGTTGCCGGCATCCACATCGGCAATCGTCAGGCCGGTCAGGTCGACATCCGATGCCGTATCTTCGACTGCAGTAATCGTCGCCGGAACCGTGGCGCCGGTCGGATCGTCATTGACGGCCGTGATATCGACCGAGATCGAACCAAGGGCGATATCCGTGCCGCCGCCGGAGCCGGTATTGCCCTGATCGTTCAGGGTGAAGCTGATCGCGTCAGCGCCGGTGCCGTTGGCGTTCAGCGCGCCGGTGTACTGAATATCGCTCAACTCATCCTGCAGGATATCGTTGAGCGCGGTCAGCGTGCCCTCAAGGGTCAGCGTGCCGCCGGAGCCCCCTACGGTGATGCCCGTCGGCGGGAAGGCCGGGCCGGCCAGAGTGCCGTTGGTGGCCGTCAGCGTCAGGATCAGGGTGCCCGTGCCTGCATCCACGTCCGCCAGCGTGATGCCGGAAAGATCGAGACTGGCGGGAACATCTTCCTCGACCGTAACCGTGCCCGATACGCCCGTGGCCGTCGGGTCGTCGTTCACCGGGTTCACGGCGATGTCGATCGTCGCCGTGGCTTCTTCGGATGTTGGTGTCCCGGTGAGGTTCGGATCAGTGCCGGTATTGCCCTGGTCGTTGACCGTAATCTGTAGCTGGTCGGTACCGTTGAAGTTGAGATCGCCCTGGTACGTGACGCCGTTGGCGTCGGCCAGGGTGGTGTTGATCTGGTCGAGGGTGCCTGAGAACGTGACCGTGCCAATGCCGTTGGCGGTGACAAAGTCGGCGGCGGTAACGCCGTTCACCACGTCGTCCTTCACCGTGATGGTGCCTTCGCCCACCGACAGTGTGACGGTCAGCTTGCCGCCGGCGGTTTCGCCAATATCGGCATCGCTGATCTGGATTCCGGTGATTGCGAGTGGAGCGTCTTCGTCAGCCAGCAGCATGCCGGAATCGGCGCTGTAGACCGCGGCGGCCTCGCTTGCGGTCAATGCACCATCGAATATCCTGAGCTCATCAATGGTTCCCGACAGGAATGACAAACTTGAACTGCCAATATCGTCATAGGTGCGCCGTCCAAATGCGAAGTCGTTCGACGGGTCAGTCTCAAATCTCCAGTCGTCAGGATTGTTCGACCCGCCATGGTCGATCAGGGACGTGGTGCCAACCAGAACTCCATCCTGATATGCCGTCAGCGTGTCGTCATTCACACCTGGATTCACATTCAGCACATAGGTGAGATGGGTGAAACCTGAGGTGGTTTGGAAGTTGGTGAGAGCTGTTCCCTGGTTCGCATTGCCGCCACCACTCATGCTGACCGCATTGAAACCAAGGGTCGAGATGCCATCGCGCGTGTCGGTGAAACCTTCGAAATTGCCAAGCAGCGTTCCCGTGAAGGGGCCGTCCGTCCAGAAGGAAAAGGTCACACTGCCGGTGCCCAGCTGAACCTGCAGATCGTCTTGAATGATCCCGGCGTTGGAGTTGTTCGACACAAAGTCGAAAACACCGGCCTCGCCGGATACGCCGGCCGTCGATGTGAAGCCGACGCTCGTAATCTCATGAGTGCCGGGGTTTGCCGTGTTCTCGATCGTCTGGCCGGCAATGTTCACGTCGGCAGAATCGAACGTGTAGTGCACGAGCGGATTGGGCAAAGCAGGCTCAGCGATGCTGATCACCGGCCCATCGTTTATCGCCATTACATCAAAGGTGATCGTGTTCGGGCTCTGGTCTTCGGTCTCGCCCGGGTTCGCGCCATCGTCCTGAACCTGGAACGTATAGCTCGCGTAGCCGGTGCCGTTCTCGTCAGTTCCCGGTGTGAAGACCAGCAATCCGGCGTTTATGTCTGCAATCGCGACGACCTGGTCGGCGCCAACCGGGGACCCGTTCAGGGTCAGGGCGCCTGAACCCGACCCGGATACGATCTTGATGCCCGTGAAGTTGTCGGCCGGCGTGTCCTTCGGATCGGAGAACCCGAAGTCCGCCGCCACGAACGTGTGGGCCGTGTCCTCGTTGATAGTCAGCGTGTTGTCCGCACCCTCCGGCGCATCGCTCACCGGGGTCACATCAAAGGTGATCGTGTTCGGGCTCTGGTCCTCGGTCTCGCCGGGGTTCGCCCCGTCATCCTGGACCTGGAAGGTCAGGGCGGCATAGCCCGTGCCGTTCTCGTCCGCATCCGGCGTGAACACCAGCTGGTTCGCCGCAAGCTCGGGAGCCGTCACAACCTGGCCGGCCGTCACCGCTCCGCCGTTCAGCGTTAGCGTGCCGTCCGTCGGCAGGGTCGTGATCTTCACGCCGGTGAAGTTATCGGGCGCGGGCGCATCATCCGGATCGGAGAAGCCGAAGTCGGCGGCGGAGAACGTGTGGGCCGTGTCCTCGTTGATGGTCAGCGTGTTGTCGGTGCCCTGGGGGGCATCGCTCACCGGGTTGATGGTGATCTGCACCAGATCCGCATCGGTCTGGATTCCGCCGGAGCCGGTGTTGCCGAGATCGGAGGTCGTGACCGTGAGCGTTTCGGCCCCATTGACGTTCAGATCGCCGCGATAGGTGATGTTGTTGAGAGCGCCCAGCGTATCGTTGATCTGGGTCAGGGTGCCGCTGACCTTCACCGCTGCAGTGCCATTCGCATCCAGCGTGGCGCCGGGCGCGGGCGTTCCGACGGTGACGGTACCTTTTGTTACCGCCAGGGTAACCTCGAGCTGACCGCCCGGTGTTTCGCCCGAATCCACGTCAGCAATCGAAAGCCCGGTCAGGACGAGATCCACGTCCTCATCGACGGACTGCGGGCCGGGTACCGTGTTCACCGGCGCATCGTTCACCGGATCAATGGTGAGCGAGATGTTCTGGACCGTCGCAGCGGTATCGCCGTTCGCCGCCTCGGTCGCCGTGGCGCTGACGGAGAGATTGATGCCGCCATTGAAGTTCAGAGCGGGCGTGACCTGGAGATTGGCCAATGTCCAGCCGAGGATATCGATGGGCGTCGATCCGTCCGACGGCTCGCTGTTTGTGCCATCGGAAATCTGGAAGCCGACAGGCAGGCCGGAGATGGTGAGTGCCGTGAGTGTCTCAGACCCATCCGTGTCCACCAGGCTTGCCGAGACCGGCAAGGCGAAGGCGGCGTCTTCGTCCAGTCCGCCAGCGGAGGGATCGGTGATCGCCACTTGAGGCGCATCGGCGACCGGATCGATGGTGATGCTGAGCGTGTCAGTCACGACCGGCGCAACGCCATCGTCAATCTGGAACTGGATCGTGCCCAGGCCGCTGAAATGCTGCGTGGGCGTGTAGAGCAGCCCGCTCCCAGCGTTCAGGGCGGCATCGATCGCCGCCAGGGTGCCCTCGATGGTTACCACGCCGCTTCCGTCGTTCTGCACCGATGTCAGGCCGGATGCATCGGCCAGGGTGATCGTGGAATTCGCGGTCAGGGTTACGGTCAGAACGTCGTCGTCAACATCGTTGATGACAAAGCCGTTTATGTTGATGCCGACGTCTTCACTGGTTGACTGGGCGGCGGGCAGCACCACGGTCGGGGCGTCGTTGACCCCGGATATGCTGATGGTGGCCGTTGAATTCGACGCAGCGTTCTCATCGTCGCTCATCGTGTAGTTCACGATGACCACAGCAGATTGCGTCTCGTCGAGACTATCGAAGTGAGCGCCCGGATTGAAGACGAGGCGCTCATTGGCATCTACAGACACCGTCCCGCCGATCGTCGTGATGTCGCCGGAGACAGAGGCGATCGTCACATTGTCCAGGGTGAAGTTGGCCGGGCCATCATCGCCATCCACGTCCGTGTCGTTCACCAGAACGTCGATGGTCAGCGTGTCGTTCTCATTGCCCCCGCTGACGTCGAGAAACGCAACCGGAGCATCGTTCGTCCCGATCACCGTGATCACGGCCTGGGCGCTCGATGCGGCGCCCTCGTTGTCCGACATGGTGTAGTCGACCATCACGAAGGCCTGGTCACCAGTGTCCAGCACATCGAAATCCGAGCCGGGATTGAACACCAGCTGGTTCCCGACGATGGATACCGAACCGCCTGTCGTTACCGCTCCGGTCACGGATGCGATCGACACGCTGTCCAGCGAGAAGTTGGCCGGGCTGTCGTCACCATCGACATCGGTGTCGTTGGCCAGGACATCGATTGTCAGCGTCTGGTTCTCAGTCCCGGTACCAGTGTCCGGCACCGCAACCGGCGCATCGTTCGTCCCGGTCACGGTGATCTGAACCTGCGAGGTCGATGCCGCCCCTTCGTCGTCCGACATGGTGTAGTCGACCGTCACGAACGCCTGATCGCCGCTGTCGAGCACATCAAAGTCGGTTCCGGGGTTGAACACCAGCTGGTTCCCGACGATGGAAACCGAACCGCCCGTCGTCACCGCCCCCGACACGGAAGCTATCGAGACCTGGTCGAGCGAGAAATTGGACGGGTTGTCGTTGTGGTCGACGTCGGTGTCATTGGCGAGGACGTCGATGGTCAACGTCTCGTTCTCGTGACCGGCACCGGTGTCCGGAGCGGCAACCGGCACATCGTTGACGCCGTGAACGAGAATGGTCGCTGTCGCGACCAGAGACTCCGCACCAAGCAGATCCTTGACTGTATAGTCGAACAGGACGCCGGCCACTTCGCCTGTTGCCAGGTACTCGAAATCGCCGTTGGGCGAATAACTCAGGCCGCCGATGTCGGCGGCGTCGATGGTCTGGTCAACCACGACCGGTTCGCCGTTGAAGAGGAGGACCCCTTCATTCTCGCCGGGCAGGCTCTTGATGGTGATGACGCTGATCGCATCGCCCGGGTCGACATCGCGAAACGCGAAAATCTTGTCCGGTTCGAACGTGAACGGCGTTTCCGTGTCCTCGTCGGTGGGCTGTATGAACCCGTCCGTGTTGATGACCGGCTCAAAGGCATCTGCAAAAGGCGCCGTGTTGGTCGGCTCTCCGCCGCCTTCCTCTTCCTCGCCCTCCTCTTCGGCACCTTCGCCGCCCTCGCCGCCGCCATCGCCGCCGCTGCCACCACCGTCATTCAGATCCGGCGGTGCACCCGGATCATCGCCCGTGTTGAGACCGGAACCGGGCGTGCCGCCATCGGTGGCAGTATTGTCGCTGTTCGTCTGCGCGATGCGCTGCTGCGCCGTGCTGTAGGTCTTGAACGCAAAGGCGAGCGCAGCCTGGTCGAGGGCGAGTTCGTCGCTGGACTTGGCGACCTGGGTGACTGCAGCGCCTTCGCCGGCCGCTGCCGTCGGCGAGATCCGCCAGTTCACCCCGACAACATCGACGATGGCCAGAACCTGTTTCGTTATGGTGTCGATGATCTCGTAGAGACCCGTCTTGCCGTTCGGATCCTGCGCAAGGGAAACGTCCGAGGTGCCGTCCCGCGCGCCGATTTTCGCGATCACCGTGGTGCCGCGAATACCCATGGTCGCGACCGGGGTCTGCACCTTCATGTCGCCGGACGGTGCGACCTGACCGGCAACGAAAACGAAGGAGCCCTGGACGAGATTGACCAGCATCGAGTTGTCGGAGCCGCCCGGATCATAGACCAGCTCGTCCAGCACCATGCGGGCATCTTCGGAGAGCGAAAACACCGTCTCGTCGATAAAGGTGACGCCGAGCTTTGAATCCGGACCGGTCTCAACGACGTCGCCCTGGAAGACCGGATCTCCGACCTTCAGCTCGACCTTGGTGCCGTCCGTCCGGGTCGCGAAGGCGGTGCCCTCGAGAGTCTCGACCTGGCCGATCGGTTCCTTGCCTTCCGTACTGCCCGCCTGAGCGTACTGACCCGGCGCCAGCGGGCCGGCCAGAGCCTGAACGACATCTGCAAACAGATACGCACCTTCTGGGGACTGCAGGTGCGGCGGATCGGCAAACGCAAAGTAGTCTTCGACAATGAAGACCTGACCGTCCTTGCCGGTCAGAACGAGATCGTTGCCCGACCTCTGGAAATCGGCTGTGAACAGAAGATGTGCGTCAGGGATAACGACCGGATCACCGGTCGAATTCACATTCAGCACACGAGCGGAGACCCCGGGATCCGCATAGAGCTCGTGTTTCGCCATCGCAGCCTCTAGCTCGCTCAGCGACAGTCAGCCCCGCCCGGTTTCCAGACACCCCCCGCCTGGTATCAGGACCATGCACGCCAAAGACTGAATACGCCGAGCGGCGCACTCAGTCAGACGATACGCTGTCACATTACTTTTTTCTGGCCCTAACCCTTGCAAGAGTGCAGCCAGAGTTCCGTAAAGTCAATCGAAGATTATCTTTTGGTTAAGCATGTTTATGTGAGAAATCGCACAACGCGGCCATATTGTTTCATATCCCCGAAAGTGTGCTCCGTCCCGAACCGGATGTAGAGGTGCACCTGTTGCGGGTGACCGTGTTTCATCTCTCCCTCAGCGCTTCCTTCTGGCCGCGCCTGATGGGCTTCAGCAAATAGTCCAGCACCGTCTTCTCCCCGGTCTGGATGTCCACCGTTGCAACCATGCCCGGGATGATCGGCAGATCGCCCTTTTCCGTCTTGAGCCTGGTCTGGTCCGTGCGGACGATGACCCGGTAGAAGCGCTCCCCGCGTTCATCCGTGATGGTGTCGGCGCTGATGCGCTCGATACGCCCCTCCAGCGCTCCGTATATCAAGTAGTCATATGCCGTCAGCTTCACGCTGGCCTTGCCATCGGGCCTGATGAAGGCAACGTCCTGGGGCCTGATCTGCGCTTCGATCAGCAGGGTGTCGTCCAGCGGAACGATCTCGATGATATCTCGTCCCGGCTGCACCACGGCGCCGATCGTCGTGACGTTCAGCTTGTTGATCACACCGCGTACCGGCGCCCGCAGAGCTGTGCGCGTAACCCGGTCCCTTGCTGCCTTGATGGTTTCATCGGCAATGGCGAGTTCCGGCTGCACCTTGGCAAGACGCTCGCGGGCCTGGAGCTGAAACGACACATTGGCCGACTTTAGCCGGTTCCGTGATTCCTGGATGGCAGCCTCGGCGCGCGGCAGTGCCGCTTCGACAATCCGCAGCTCACCATCAATCTCCGCCATCTGCCGCTTGAGCCGCAACAGCTCCACCTCCGGAACAATCTTGCGCTGGAACAGACGATCGGTAAGCTCCAGCTCCTTTGCCAGTGGTTCGCGCGACGCCTTCAGCTTGTCTTCCTTGGCTTTAAATTCTTGATATTCCTTTTCTTTCTGAACCAACTGCTGTTCGAGGATGGACACGTCATCCTTCAGTTTTGCCTGACGGGAGCGGAACACGGCTTCCTCCGATGCCAGTGCGCGGGGCGCGTTCTGGGTCACCTCCGGCGGTGCCGCAATCTCCGCCCTTCCTGAACCTTCAGCCTCCAGGCGGGCAATCTCGGCCATAAGCGCCCATCGCCGCTGCCGCAGTTCGCCAAGCTTGGACGCAAAGCTGGTGTCGTCGATCTGCATCAGGGCCTGGCCCTCTTCGACCAAGTCTCCCTCACGCACCGCAATGCTCCGGACAAGACCGCCTTCAAGGGTCTGAACCACCTGGATCTGGCGGGAAGGAATGACCCGGCCTGACCCGGTCGTCACTTCCTCCAGTTCCGCCTGGCTGGCCCAGATGATCAGCCCGAGAAACGAGACTGTGATGAACAGGATCAACAGCCAGGGTCCGCGCGGAGATTGCTCCTCCAGCGCAGCCCGCATGTCATTGGCAAAATCGTGATCTCCGCGGCCGATCATTGCCGGGCTCCGCTACTGCCGGTCCGCCCGCTATTGGCCTGAAGACGGCTCAGAACCTCATCGGCCGGCCCGTCCGCGACAATCCTGCCCTCGTCAATGACGATAAGCCGGTCGACGAGCCGCAACATGGAATGACGGTGCGTGCACACAATCAGGGTCTGAGTGCCGCCCCGGAGCGAGCCCAGCCGCTCGATAAGGACGCCCTCGGTCGAGGTATCCATGGCGTTTGAGGGCTCGTCCAGAAAGAGCACACGGGGCTGTCTGATCAACATGCGGGCAAGGGCGACCGCCTGGCGCTGACCACCCGATAGGGCGCGGCCCCGCTCTCCGACTTCCCGCGCCAGACCCTCAGGACTTGCCGCTGTGAAGGTGTCCACACCGGCAAGCCTTGCGGCACTCGCCACCTCCTGCTCGCCTGCTCCAGGATTTCCGAGCACGATATTGTCTCGAATTGAACCGGCGAAGAGCTCCGGATCCTGGGATAGAAACCCAACTCCTGATCTCAGATCGGCGGGGTGAAAGCGGCGGATTTCAACACCATCGACCAGGAGCGCGCCGTCATCGGGTTCATAAAACCCGGCCATCATCTTGCCGATGGTGGTCTTGCCGGACCCCACCTTACCGATGATTCCTACGCGCTCGCCCGGCAGGACGCGGAAGCTGACATCGTCAAGCGCCGGGGCGGAGGCGCCCTCATAGGTGAAATTCACGTTGCGGAACTCGATCTCGCCGTCCCGCACCTGCTCGCCGCCCTGCAGGGCGTTGTGGCGCTCACCCGGCAGCTTCATGAAGGCGTTGAGACCGGTCATGGCGCCCATGGCCTGCTGTGCGCGGACCAGGGTCTGGGCGATATTGCCAAGGGGAGCGAGCACCCTGCCGCCCAGGATGTTTGCAGCGATCAGACCACCGACGGTGATATCGCCGGTGGCAACCAGATAGACGCCCCAGACGATCATCACGACGCTCACGGCCTGCTGCACCGTTGCGGTGAAGTAAATGGCGATGGACGACCAGACCCTGGTCCAGGAGCTGGCTCGGGCCGATGCGGCGACGGCGCTTTCCCAGCGCCGCTGCATCACCCCTTCCCCACCCACGGCCTTGATCGCCTCAATGCCGACAAGGCCTTCGATCAGGATTGAGTGCCGGCGCGCGAGTTCGGCCTGGCTGTCCTTGACGGTTCGCCCGAGAGGTATCTGGATGAACAGCGTGGCGATGATCACCAGCGGGACCGCCGCCAGGGGAACGAAAGCAATGGGCCCCACGATCACCCACAATACGAATATGAACAGACCGATGAAGAGCAAGTCCGTGAGTGCGACAAAGCTTGAGGACGTGAAAAAATCCCTGACGGTCTCAAACTCGCGAATCTGGTTGGCGACATAGCCCGCGGGGCCGCGGCGCGCGCCCATCTTCAGATCCAGAGCGTGCTCGAACAGGGTCGATGCAACCTTCATGTCGACACGGCGCCCGGTCTGATCGAGCACCAGGCTTCGGAGCTGCTTCAGGAGGAAATCCACGAATAAGGCGATGACAACGCCTGTGGCCAGAGCCCAGAGGGTCGGGATCGCCAGATTCGGGATCACCCTGTCGTAGACATTCATGACGAACAGGGGCAGCGCGAGACCCAGGATGTTGATCGCAAAGGCCGCGATGACAATCTGGATCCATGACGGCCAGAACTGCCGCGCCGATGCCCAGAACCAGTGTCCCCGGGCACGTTTGCGTTCGGCCATCTGAAACTCGTCCCGCTGTGCCTCGTCGGCCGGAGCGATGTAGAACACGTAGCCCGTGGCGTCCTTTTCGAGCTCTGCCGTCTTGAGGGTCTTCGCGTTGCGCGAAACGGTGGGGAAGACGACGCTCAACTTCTTTCCACGCGCGAACTTGCGGACGACCACGGCCGCTACCCCGTCATCAAGCAGCACGATGAATGGCGCCACCAAAGCTGGAACCCGTGAGATCTTGCGCTTCAGGAGACGCGTCTTCAGGCCAAGCCGGTCCGCTGCCCGGCCAAACAGACCGGCTGAAAGCCTGCCGTCGGTCAAAGGCAGTCCGCTTACGGCCGCAGCGCGCGAGAACGGTTTCCCATAGTGGCCGCAAAGATACTCCAGCGAAGACAGCAACGGGTCATCGTTGTCGTCGCGCGGAGCGGGCGCAGGAATTATCTTGCTTTGCTGGACTGCGTACTCGCTGTCGGAATAGGCAGGGTCTGTTACCATTCTGGCACTGAATCCGGATGGATTCCGGCTGACAAGAAAAAAGTTAAAACGCCCTTAACGGTTCTATTGCCGCAGAGGCTCGATTTCGATGTTGAAAACGCCGAGGGGGCGCTGGCTCTGCTCGCGGTGATCCGCCCGGCCTTCCGCCGGCGGATTCACGCCGAGAGTGTATAAAAGGCGTCCCATGCTCGCCATCAGCTGATAGGACGCGAACTTGTAAACCGCTTCCACGCTGCTGAGCTGGAAGCGGCTGTTGAACAGGGCGCTCTCGGCATCAAGCAGATCGAGAAGGCTGCGCTTGGAAAGCTCGTACTCTTCCTGATAGGACCGGACGATACCCCTGTTTGATGCCACCTGCTGGCGGATGATCGACAGGCGCTTGCGTCCGCGGATGAGGTTGGCCCAGGACCGCTCGACTTGGGACCGGGTCGCCCTTGCACGAGCGTCGCGGCGATGCCGCGCCGCGTTCACACGGGCATTCATCTCGTTGAGGCGGTTGCGGCGCTGCAGGCCGCTGAACAGGTTCCAGGAAAACGTCACCCCGCCGCGGAGATCCGTACTGCGTCCCGGCGTGCCGTCAACATGGCGACCGTACGAGGCGGCGCCCTCAGCATAGATCTGCGGCGAATATGCACTGATGGCCCGCTCGCGCTCGAACTTGGCCGCATCGATATTGGCGTCGGAGGCCTGGATGGACGGATTGCGGGCAAGCGCAATCTGCACGGCGGCGCGGCGGGTCTTGGGCAGACGGCGCGGAAGCTTGACCGAGCGGAGCCGCTTTGCCCGCTTTCCAATAATCTCGAAATACTTGGCCAGGGCCTCATCGAGAGCCTTGCGTACATCCTCGGCGACGGAACGCGCCGCGAGCAGCCGCTCGCGGGCCTGGTTCACATCGCTTTCCGGCGCCTTGCCGCCATCCGCCCGTTCCCGGATCAGCGAGAGCACCTGCGCGTGCCTGCGGACATTCTCCTGCGATATACCCCGCAGCATCACATGGCGGCGGACGTCGATGTAGGCCTCGACTGCCAGCAATGCTGTCGTTTCCGATTCTTCAAGAACACTGAAAGCCGCCGCGTCCAGCCGGGCGGCATCCCGGTAAACCTGATTGGCCCTCTCGAAGCCGTCCCACATGATCTGCCGGACAGTGACGCCGACAAGGCGGCGCATCCGGCGGACATCATTTACGGTCACGGCCAGACCGTTGGGCTTATCGACACGCTGTGCCTGCAGATCACCGGTCAGGTCGATGGTCGGTGCAATCCGGCCTTGCGACTGGCGAAGCGCATAGCCGCTCGCCATCCGCTCTGCCCTTGAGGCAGAAACATTCGGATTGGTCTCGATCGTGTGGCGCACAGCCTCGCGGAGCGACATGGCAGACGCTACCGGTGCGGTGGCGAGAACAGCCGCCACAACGCTCAAGGCAAACACTACGCGCCCCATTTACCCACCTGTTTTATGTTTTTCGGCCGGTGTTCAACCGCGGCACCATAGTTAAGAATGCCTTGACCAGCAAGCTGGCGAGTTGACGAAGTGCCTCATATTCTTAACGGCCGTGTCTTTCATGCAACGCCGTATACGGATCATGCCCGGGACTTCTTCGCCGGAAAGGCCACGCAAACCCGCGAGATCCGGCGACAAATCACTATGCCGCCAGCTGGGTCTGCGGATACTTCTGCCGGTAGCTGATCGCCTCTGCGACATGCACCCGGGCCACCGTTTCCGCGCCCTCGAGATCGGCAAGCGTCCGCGCAACACGAAGAACACGGTGGTAGCCCCGGGCGGACAGGCCCATCATGTCGGCCGCATCCTGAAGAATGGCCAGACCCTGCCGGTCCGGCATCGCGATGGCTTCCAGCACGTCCCCGTCCGCCTCGATGTTCAGGCGCATCCGGTTCAGTCCCATGGCGGCGAAACGCTCTTTCTGGATCGACCTGGCCCGGCTGACACGGGCTGCAATCTCCGCACTGCCCTCAGCCGGCGGAGGCAGGCCAAGATCGAGCGCCTTGACCGCAGGCACCTCGATCTGAAGATCGATCCGGTCCAGCAGCGGGCCGGAGACCCGGGCAAAATAGTCATCGGCGCAACGCGGACCGCGGCGGCAGGTATGGCCCGCCATGCCTGCCATGCCGCACTTGCACGGATTCATGGCGGCAATGAGCTGGAAGCGGGCAGGATAGGACACGTGGTGGTTCGCCCGGGCGATGACCGTTTCGAATGATTCCATGGGCTGGCGCAGGGAATCGAGCACCTTCGGGGGAAACTCGGGCAGCTCGTCCAGAAAGAGCACTCCGTTATGCGCCAGGGACATCTCGCCGGGAGAGGCCCGGAAGCCGCCGCCAACCATCGCGGCCTGGCTGGCCGAATGGTGGGGGTTCCGGAACGGCCTGAGCTGGGAAATGGCGCCGTCTGCCAATTGCCCGGCGACCGAGGCAATCATCGATACCTCCAGCATTTCGGCCGGGTCCATCGGCGGCAGAATGGAGGGCAGGCGCTGGGCCAGCATGGACTTCCCGGCACCGGGCGGCCCGATCATCAGAAGATTGTGGCCGCCTGCAGCCGCCACCTCCAGCGCCCGCTTGGCAACCTCCTGCCCCTTGATATCCCGCATGTCACCGAAACTGGCCGGGACCGGAGCCTGCCCCGGCTCGGGCCGGGACAGAACCTGCGTGCCCTTGAAATGGTTCACCAACTGGATGAGGTTGGCAGGCGCCAGGATATCGAGCATCTCGCCTGCCCAGGCCGCTTCCGGCCCGCAGTCTCCGGGGCAGATGAGACCGTGGCCCCGCGCATTGGCGCCGACTGCCGCCGGCAAGGACCCTGCAACGGCGGTGATGGCTCCATCCAGCGATAATTCGCCAAGAATCGTATAGCGCTCCAGGAATTCCGACGGGATGATCCCCAGCGCCGCCATCAGTCCGACGGCGATCGGGAGGTCATAGTGACTGCCCTCTTTTGGCAGGTCGGCGGGCGCCAGATTGATGGTGATGCGCTTGGCGGGCAGAGCCAGCCCGATCGCGGTCAGCGCTGAGCGGACCCGTTCACGGCTCTCCGCCACGGCCTTGTCCGGAAGTCCCACCAGCGTGAATGCGGGCAGGCCAGAGGCAATCTGCACCTGAACGTCCACCGGGACCGCTTCGATCCCGCGGAATGCAACCGTAGCAACATGCGATGTCATGAATTTTCCCCGGATAGTAGCACGGGAAAGCTAGCACACTTGATACGCAAGCACAAGAACGTATCAGGAACAGATCGTTCCGTTGCCGCTTTCGGCGCCGCGGGGGCCTCTCCAGGACAGCTCCTCCACCTGACGCCGCGCGCTGGAGGGCATGAAATTGGCAGCCGATGCGGCAAAGTTGACGGCGAACATGTCGTGGATCAGATGGAGGGACGCTGCACAGGTCAAAATGGTTCGCAGCGCCATACCAGCTTGTGTCCGGGGGGGCGTGATCTTGGCCGCCAGCCTCAGCAGGTTGAGACGCCCGGGATCGAAGTAACCGGCATCCCAAACGGCCTCGCGGCTCAGCGCGAGTTCGCAGGCGGCGCTGCCCAGCACCTGGTCCAACGCATTGACCGGCGCCCAAAAAACCTTCTTGGCACCCTGATGGATATAGTTCGGGAGCCGGGCCGCCATGGCCCGGCGCAATGGCAGCTTGCCCTCCTTCTCGTTCATCAGGACCGAGGGCGGCAGGGAAAGAGCAAAATCAGCCAGGCGGTTATCCAGAAAGGGCAGCCGGCCCTCGATCGAGTTCGCCATTTCCTGCCTGTCGCCAAGGAAGTTCAAATTGTAGGCAGGCAGATCGCATTTCAGGGAGATGAAGCGGCTGGCAGTCGCCGGATCCAGTTGCTTCAGGCGTTCCAGCGGCAGCTGGCCAGCCATGCGCTCCAGCATGTCCGATACTGGGAACTCCTCCATGAGCTCTTGCGACAGCACTCGCCCCATCAGGCGTTCAACGTTCAGTGCCCGCAAGGCGGCATAGGGATAGAACCCGAAGATTGCCTCGACCATGGCCTTCTGCCGGTAGGTGGACGCGGGCAGCAGGCCCGACAGCGCGCCCTCACGCTTCAGCATTTCGCGGATCTTGACCGCCGCTTCCCGGCTGCCGGTCCGGCGGTGAGCATCCAGCAATTGCTGGTGGCGGTACATGGCGTAACCGGCAAGGGTCTCATCGGCACCTTCGCCTGTGAGGATCGCCTTCACATGGCCCCGGCAGGCCTTGGATAACAGATACTTGCCGGTGCCGTGGGTATTGAAGACGGGAATCTCGCTGTGCCAGAGAGACGCGCTGAAATTGTCGGCCAGGGCGCGGGCGCTGACGTCCACCACCTGGTGCTCCACCCCGCACTGGCGCGCCACCCGGGACGCTGCCGGAGATTCATCGAGCCGCGCATCGTCAAACCGGATAGTGAACGCCTTGACCTGGCCCGACGCATGACGCGCCATGGAATCGACCACAGCTGAAGAATCCACACCGGACGACAGATACGCCCCGACCGGTGCATCGCCGTGCAGTCGCAGCTTCACCGCTTCGTCGAAGCGCTCCGCAAAACCGGCGGCAGCCTCGTCCAGTGAGATGGCCGCCTGTGGTCCATCCATCTCCAGCGACCAGTACGGCACGACCTTCAGGCCAGTGGCGTCAATGCGAACAAAATGCCCTGGCGGCACTTCACTGATCCCGTCGAATAGCGTCTCGCCCGGCAGGGTGAGCCCCGCCAGAACACTGCGCACGGCCCGGCGGTCAAGCCGGGGCTCGACTGCTGGATGGCTCAGAACCGCCTTGATTTCGGAGCCGAAGACAAACTGCTCCGGCGTCTCCGCATAATAGAGCGGCTTGATGCCGAACCGGTCGCGCACCAGATAGAGCGCCCGTTCCCTCTCGCTATGCAGCGCAAACGCAAACTCTCCGCGCAGTTTTACAAACGAGTCCGTACCGTACTTTTCGAAGAGATGAGGGATCACCTCAGAATCGCACGAGGTGCGGAACGTGTGACCAGCCTCCGACAGTTCCCGCATGGTCTCCCGGTAGCCGTAAATCTCGCCGTTGCAGCTTGCCCAGACCGAACCGTCAGAATTGCTGAGCGGCTGCCGGCCGCCTTCCAGGTCCACAAGGGCAAGGCGGGCGTGCATCAGCAGTGCGGTGTGGGAGGCATTCACGTGGTAGTCCAGCCCGTCCGGCCCACGATGCGCGATCGCGCCGATCATGGGAAAGTACTCGCGCGGCTCGAGCCAGCCGATGCCGGAAGGAAGGAAGACGCCTGCAATTCCACACATGGCGCGCGTTCAGCCGGCCAGAAGCAGGCCGCGCCCCCTGAGCAGCTCGCGCTCCTCAGCGCTGGCAAACTCACGGTCCCAACCGGCCAGACGGGGATGCATGACATGCCGCCACAGCGGCGGCACCAGTGCGATCAGCATCATCGACATGTAACCGTAGGGCATTTTCGGCGCGTCGTCGCGGGCTTCCAGGCTCCAGTAGGGTTTCTGCGCATCCAGATGGTGATCCGCATGACGTGTCAGATTGTAGAGCAGGAAACTGGAAACCTTGCGGTAGCTGTCCCAGGAATGCCGTGCGGCCACCTTTTCTCCCGGTACGCGGACCAGCCCGTAGTGCTCGATGTAATTTACGGCCTCAAGGTGGGTCTTCCCGACCGCCGCAATGCACAGAAACGCGATGGCTCCGGCGACGCCGGCAGCATAGATGAACGCGGCGAGAAGCAGCAGGGACATCAGCTGCCCGCGGGCTGCGCGATTGCCGATGCTCCAGACGCGCGCACCACGGTTGTTCAGTCTCCTGGCTTCGATCTCGAACGCACCCCGGAGCTGCCCGAGTGTCGAACGGACCAGGAAGGCGAACAGGCCTTCGCCTCGCCGAGCCGTCGCCGGATCCCTGTCGGTGGCTACATGACGGTGATGGCCGAAGACATGTTCAATGGCGAAGGTGGTGTCGCAGGTGAAGGCCAGAAGCCAGCGGCTCACAACGACGTCCGGCTTGCTGTGGATCCGGTGCATGAGCTCGTGCGCGACGTTCACTCCAGCCGAACCGGCAATAATCCCGAGCGTCAGGACACCGCCGGCAAGATGCAGGGCGGTGGTTTCAGCACGGCGGGCTGCCATATCTATGCCGCCCGCACCCAACAAGCCGATCAGGCCGAACGGATCGAAACCGGACAGGTAGGTCGCCAGCAGCGCCGCAAGCAGAAGCATAAACGGCAGCGTGGCGAAGAGGACGCCGTCCATGTAAAGCCGGCTGAGGTTCCGGTACGCGACGCGGGTGCTGCCGAGCAGCTCATCTGTTACGCTGACAAAAACCACGGCCAAGAGGAACCCGGCCCAGAACCACGGGCCGCCAAGCACGAACTGCACGGTAATCGCGATCAGCACAACGGTCATCAAACTGTAGCGCACATACCCCATGGGGCAATCCGATAGCGGTTCACAAACGGGTTTCGACGGCGTCCCAGATCATGGCTGCAATGTCGTTGCCACCAAACTTCTTCACCTCGCGAATACCGGTGGGCGAGGTCACGTTAATCTCCGTGAGATAATCGCCGATCACATCTATCCCTACGAAGATCAAGCCCCTTCGGCTCAGTTCCGGCCCGAGCGCCTCGCAGATTTCATGCTCGCGATCGGTCATGCCGATGGGTTCCGCCCGGCCGCCCACATGCATGTTGGACCGGCTTTCGCCTTCGGCGGGCACCCGGTTGATCGCCCCCGCGGGCTGACCGTCCACCAGAATGATCCGCTTGTCGCCCTTGCGCACCTCCGGAAGGTACTTCTGAGCGATATAGGGTTCGCGAAAGGCGGCATCGAACATCTCCAGAAGCGAGTTGAGATTCTGGTCCTCTGACGGCAGCTGGAACACTCCGGCTCCGCCATTGCCATAGAGTGGCTTCAAGATGATGTCGCCATGCTCGTGCCGGAACGCCTTGATCTCGTCCGGGTCCTTGGTGATGAGCGTCGGCGGCATGAACTGCGGAAAGTCGAGAATGAAGATCTTTTCCGGGGCGTTGCGGACTTCGGCCGGATCGTTGACCACAAGCGTCTTCGGATGGATCTGCTCCAGCAGGTGCGTGGCGGTGATATAGTTCATGTCGAAAGGCGGGTCCTGGCGCATGAGCAGCACATCGCATGAGCTCAGATCCTCACGCCGCTCATCGCTCAGTGTGAAGTGATCACCCGCGACATCGCGCACCTCCAGGGTATGTCCCAGGGCCGTCAGGCCCCCTTCCCGGATCGCCAGCCGGGACGGTTCGTAATAGAAGATCTCGTGGCCTCTCGCCTGGGCTTCCAGGAGAAGAGCGAAACTGGAGTCCCCGGCAATATCGATTGCGGAGATGGGATCCATCTGGATCGCGGCTTTCAATGCCATGGTTGCGCCCTTCAGATGCCGTCCAGAGTGAACGCATTGCGGATGTGACGCGGGACGAGATAGGCGGAGAAGACGAGCATGTCAAAGCGGCAATCGGAGTCGAGCGGCAATCCGTTCTCATGAAGCCACTGCTCGGCGGCGCGGACAATTCTGAGCCGTTGCGCGGGACGGAGGGCTTCAAGCGCGGCACCGGCGTCCGGGCGCTGCTTCACCTCGCAAAATATGACCGTGCCCCGCCTGCGCGCGATAATATCAATCTCACCTACGGGCACCCGGTAGCGGGTCTCCAGGATCCGGTAGCCTTTCATGCGGAGCAACACCGCGGCCAGCCATTCCGCCCGCACGCCCAGCCTGTGGGCCAGCTTCTGCCTGCTTGAGCGTTCCCTCGGGCGCGCCATGTCAGGGGCTGCCGTTTTTCAGCTCGAGCGCCCGGTCATAGAGAAGCTTGCGGCTCATACCGGTCAACTTGGCCACCTCCGATGCGGCCCTCCCGGCCGGAAGCCGTGAGAGTGCATCGTTCAGGGCATCATCAACCGACGCCATGTCCGGTTCTCCGGAGGCGCGGGGCGGGCCTATCAGAAGCGTGAGCTCGCCTTTCAGATCACCGGAACTCTGGACAAGATCTTCCGCCGGTCCGCGGATGAACTCTTCATGCAGCTTTGTCAGTTCGCGGGCGATCACCACCTCGCGGTTTCCGAGGGTTTCCAGAATGTCGGCCAGAGCGCCGTTCACCCGCCTGGCACTTTCGAAGAAGATCAACGTGGCGTTGAGCGCCTTGAATTCCCTCAATATGGTGCAGCGTGCTCCTTTCTTCTGCGGCAGGAAGCCGCCGAACAGAAAACGGTCGGAGGGCAGGCCGGACTGGGCGAGGGCCATGATCGGCGCCGAGGGACCGGGCAGACCGTGCACGGAGATCCCTGCCTTGAGGACTTCCCGGAGCAGCTTGTAGCCAGGGTCGGAGATCAGCGGGGTGCCCGCATCGCTCACCAGGGCAATGGGCGTCCCCTGTTTGAGGCGTTCAACGATTCCAGGCCGGACCCGCTCCGCGTTGTGGTCGTGATAGGGCTTGAGCGGCGTCCTGATCCGGTAGCGGTCAAGCAGGCGCCGGGTGACCCGGGTGTCCTCGCACAGGATCATGTCGACGCCCGCCAGGGTTTTCAGTGCACGGAGCGAGATATCTTCAAGATTGCCGATCGGCGTCGCCGTGATGTGCAGGCCTGCAGATGCCGGCGCGGCAGGGATTACAACAGATGCAACCGTAAATGTGCTGCCGTCTGGCTGTTCGGGAAATGCTTGAGATGACACGGGAAATAGACTCGCCACTTTGCGTTGCACCTAATTTAATGTATCACCGGCTATCAGACCAGCCGGGGGATGCGGCTGGCAGATGGCAGCGGGCGCAGGGTGACTTGGTGGTGAGGAAAGTTTCAGCGCGGCTGCCCAAAGCTCGCAGCCGGGACATAATTTGGCGCTGATCCGGACATAAGCAAACTGACATGAGATATCCCACAAAGATCGTCAGGCTGTGCTGCGCGGCGGTTCTCGCGCTTGCGCTGGCAAGCTGCGGCGGTCTTGGAAATGTCGGCGACCTGTTCAGCCGCGACAGCGAACCCGAACCCGGCCAGATCCTTCAGACGCCGAACACACCCTCGCCGCAGATCCCGAATGCAGGCGGACCCAAAGTCGCGTTTCTGCTGCCTCTCGGCATCAAGGGCGGTGCGGCGAACGTCGCCCGTTCTCTGAAAGAAGCAGGCGAACTCGCGCTGGTCGAAGCTGGAGCGCCGAGCATCACGCTGTTGACGAAGGACACGCTGGGCACGCCGGAAGGTGCCCGCGCCGCTGTCGATGCGGCTCTGAATGACGGTGCCGAACTCATCGTGGGGCCGCTGTTCCAGGGTTCGGTGCGGGCCATTTCGCCCTCCGCACAAGGACGGGGCGCTCCCGTCATCGCGTTTTCGACCGCAAGCGCCGCTGCCGGAAACGGCGTCTATCTCATGAGTTTTCTGCCGGAGCAGGATGTTGCGAATATCATCCGCTACGCATCGGAGTCCGGTCGCAGACGGTTTGCCGCTCTCATTCCCGAAACCGCCTATGGCGGCATCATCGAGCGAGCTCTGGCAACCGAAGTGCAGCGGCGGGGCGGGCAGGTGGTCACCATCGTGCGCTATCCGCGAACCGCCCTTGGCGCCAGCCAGGCCGCAAGCAAGATCGCCGCTAAACTTTCCGATCCGGTCGCCGGCGCCGATACGCTGCTGATCGCGGAGGGTGGAAAGATGCTGAGCAATCTCAGTTCGACCCTTACGGCCGCCGGGGTCAATCCGCAGACCACCAAGATTATCGGCACCAGCCTGTGGGACGACCCGAGCACCTCCTCCATCGATATCGCCATAGGCGGCTGGTATCCCGGTGTTGATCCGCAGCTGACCCGGGCCTTCGCCGCCCGGTTCCGGCAGACCTACGGCAGCGAACCGAAACGGATCGCAAGTCTTGCCTATGACGCCATAAGCCTTGCCATCGCACTGGGGCGCCAGAACGCCGGCCAGCTTCCCGGCCAGCGCTTCCCCATAACAACGCTCACCAATCCGCAAGGGTTCCAGGGATCAAACGGCCTGTTCAGATTCACCAATTCCGGCCTCAACGAGCGCGGGCTCGCCATTCTGGAAGTAACCCAGAGCGGGCCCCGGGTCATTTCGCCGGCGCCGACCACGTTCAGCGCGAATTTCTAGCCCCCGGCCAGGTAGCGTACCACGGCATTCAGAACCCGGCGGCCGCGCGGTGTGACCGCCAATCTGCCCGGGGGTGCCTTGCTGTCTGCAAGGCCTTCCTCATGCAAGGTCGCGATCCGTTCTGAGTCCGGAGGTGCGCCGGCGAGACGCTCATACCGCTGCAAGTCTATGCCGCCGGAGAGGCGCAGCCCCATCAGCATATACTCGTTGGCCGCATCCGCAGGGGCGACCGCTGTCCGGATGCCGGCGCCCGTTCCTGTTTCCAGAACCTGCCGCCGCCACTCTTCCGGCATGCGTACCATCTCGATGGCGAAGGGCTCGCCGCCGGCGCCGCGGATGCGGGAATGAGCGCCCGGCCCGACGCCGGCATACTCCCCGTAGTTCCAGTAAATGAGGTTGTGCCTGCATTCGTGTCCGGTGCGGGCGTGGTTGGAGACCTCATAGGCCGCAAGACCCGCATCAGCTGTCAGCTCCTCGGTCACTTCGAATAGTGCCAAGGCATCATCTTCC
>JBCCEL010000046.1:0-24438 GCA_039030315.1 Pseudomonadota bacterium | reverse complement strand
TTGCAGGTTGCTTGAGCTCTAGAGTTTGTCTGGGGGCCTGCTACAACAAGCGTCTGAACCAGGAATATCGGTCCTTTGCTTGGTTTTGGGAGGTTCATGCTCAGCCTTCTGGCCCGGCGCGGCGAATTCTTTCAGCGGGACGCGTCCTTCCGTCTTCAGGCCAACGTCGATGACGGCAAGGTCGTTTTCGATGGTCACCACGCGGCCCTTGACCACGCTTCCTTCGCCAAGGTCACCGCCGCCGAAGGAGTCTTCGAGCATTGCAGCGAAGTCTTCGCGGGTGGGGTTCATCGTTTGGGTGTCTACGGACATTCAATCCTCGTTAACAGGCTTCACAAACAGAAGTTGGCCCACGGTAATATCCGCAGGACATCCAGGTCACACGTTCAAGCCGGGTTGTTCAGGGTTTCGGTCTTCGGTCGCGTGCTGGCGAACCAACATCTTGGCCGGTCATTCAGCTCTCAAATACGCCGTAAGGACGCTTAGTTCGGAAGAGAGTCAGCTCATGGCCGGGTTTGAGGTTTCGGCGATGATCCCCGTCTGGCCCTCACGGCAAGGCGGTTCATCTCCGGCTAACTACCCAGATGGCGGTTAACAATTCCAACCGCCGCCTGGAACGCGGCTTCTATATCCAAATCGCTCGTATCGAGCAAGTGGGCATCGTCTGCAGGCCTTAACGGCGCTGTCTCACGGTTGCGATCTCTTTCGTCGCGCGCTCGCAGGTCTTCCAGCACGGTTTCGTAGCCCAGGCCAGGCTCCTGTGCACTGAGTTCGGCGTGGCGCCGTTTTGCTCGCTCTTCCGGGGAAGCAGTCACAAACAGCTTGATGTCGGCCTCCGGGCAGACCACGGTGCCGATATCCCGCCCGTCCAGAACGGCGCCTCCGGGGCGCTGAGCATACCTTCTCTGAAAATTCAGAACCTCCTTGCGGACCGCGGACATGGCCGCCACCACTGACGCCGCCTGACCGACCTCGCTGGAACGCAGATCCGAGTCTTTAACCTGCGTCAGATCGAGGCTTCTGGCTGCACTTGTTGCGGCAGCCTCGTTGGCGGGGTCGTCTCCGGCCGAGAGTGCCCTGAAGGCAACAGCCCGGTAGAGCGAGCCGGTGTCGAGATAGGAAAGACCAAACCGCGCTGCCAGCCGGCGCGCAAGCGTTCCCTTGCCGGAAGCGGCGGGACCGTCGATCGCGATGATCATGTGCCGGCCTGCGCAATCTGCGCTCCACAACCGTTCATCAGACCTTCGAAATCAGGGAAGCTCGTTCCGATGATCTCGCCATCATCCACGGTGACGGGCTTGTCGGACGCCATGCCCAGGACAAGGAACGCCATGGCGATGCGATGATCCATATGGGTTTCCACGGTGCCGCCGCCGGCCGGCGCTCCGGAGCCTGCCCCAGTGACGGTCATCCAGTCCTCACCGGAGGAGACCTGAACACCATTGCGCTCCAGACCGTCAACGACTGCGGCCAGACGGTCGCTTTCCTTTACGCGGAGTTCTTCCAGTCCGCTCATATGCGTTTCGCCTTCTGCACAAGCGGCCGCCGCCGCCAGCACGGGAAACTCGTCAATCATCGACGGGGCCAGTTCCGGCGGTACCTCGATGCCCCGGAGCTTGCTCGATCGGACGCGCAGTTCGGCGAGCGTTTCACCGCCGGTGTCGATTGTGGATATGATCTGGATGTCCGCACCCATTTTTCTCAGGACCTCCAGCAGGCCGGTCCGGGTCTCGTTCATCATGACATTCGGCAGGGAGATGTCGGACCCTTCGGTGATCAGCGCGGCTACGATAGGGAAGGCGGCCGATGAGGGATCGGCGGGAACAGTGACAGGCTGGCCCGTCAACTCTGCATGGCCATGCAGGCTGATTGCGGTTCCGCTGTCCTGGGCTTCGACATCAATCCTGGCACCGAACGCGCGCAACATCCTTTCCGTATGATCGCGCGTGGCCACCGGCTCGATCACCGTTGTCGTCCCGGCGCAATTCAGGGCGCCCAGCAGAATGGCGGACTTCACCTGCGCAGAGGCAACGGGCAGCGTGTAGGTGAACGGCATGGCGCCGGACGCACCGGTCAGGGTTAGGGGCAGGCGTCCGCCCTCGGTTGCGTCAAACTGCGCGCCGAACTGTTCCAGAGGCGTGGTGATCCGGCCCATCGGCCTCTTGCAGAGCGATGCGTCCCCGGTGAACCTGGCCCGGACGGGACAGGTCGATGCCAGGCCTATGCACAGCCGGACACCGGTTCCCGCATTGCCGAAGTCGATATCGACGCTCGGTGAGACCAGGCCCCCGGTGCCGAGGCCCCGTACGGTCCAGGTGCCATCCTGGTGCCGTTCCACACGGGCACCGAACGCAGCCATGGCTCTGGCCGTCGCGTGGACGTCGGCTGATTCGAGCAGGCCGGAGATAGCCGTCTCGCCAACCGACACCGCCCCCAGCATCAGCGAGCGGTGGGAGATCGATTTGTCGCCTGGTACCAGAACAGTGCCGGACAGGCCTTCTGCCCTCCTTGAGGAGAGCGGATGCGCGGGAGCGTGTGACACGGGAATGTAAAGAATCTAGATGTGCGGTTCGCATGAACCTGCAGGGTTGGACCTCAAGACCAAGTTAGCACAGGCAGGACGGCAGGTCACTATTCAAGACAAAACTACACGTGCTCAAGCTCGCCCCTTCGGCCTGCCTCTCCTTCGGCCGGCCGGTCCGGTATGAGGACGCAGAAGTGAGCGCCTATCTGGCTCTCCAGGAGCTCGACCCGTCCGCCATGGGCGCGGGCAAGCTCTGATGCGATGGCAAGGCCCAGGCCAATGCCGCCCGCCTTGACCGATCCCTGGAAGGCTTCGAACAAGTGCTCTCGGGCTTTTTCCGGGACCCCCGGTCCGTTGTCGGCGACATCGATATAGACCGCATCCTCCTCCCTCCAGGCGGAGATGCGCACCTCTCCATCGTTCAGCCCCTGCGAGATCTGATCGCGCAGCGCTTCGGCAGCGTTGCGCATCAGGTTTGCGAGGATGCGGAAGATGTGCTCGCGGTCCGCATCGATTTTCACGTCCCGTGGTACATCGTTGTAGAAAACCACCTTCTGCGAGGCCTGCGGTGCTGTGGCGTCGATCGCATCGTCCACGATCATGCGCAGGAAGAACTTGTCGCGCCGGGGCGGCGCCTCCTGGGCGCGTCCGTATTTCAGGGTCTGGGCGCAGAGATCGATTGCCCGGTCGAGAGACATCAGGAGCTTTGGCGCGAACTTCTTCACAGTGGGGTCATCGACCAGGATGAGCCGGTCGGAGATCAGCTGGGCGGAGGCCAGCATGTTTCTCAGGTCGTGGCTGATCTTGCTGACCGCGAGACCAAGGGCGGCGAGCCTGGTCTTCTGGTGCAGCATCTGCACCATCTCGCTCTGCATGTTGTGCAGCTCCCGTTCCGCCGTGCCGATCTCGTCCGCCCGCCCCGAAGGTGCGATGACACGGCTGGCATCTTCCGGATTGTCCGCAAACCGCAGCATGTTCATCGATATCCGCCGCATTGGCCGCACCATGACCCAGTTCAGGGCCAGGAAGATGCAGGTCGCCACCAGCAGGGAGAGGACGATCGAAAGCGCCAGGATGTTGATGCCGAACTGGATCATCGCCTTCTTGAGCGGGGTTTCGTCGAGCACGATCTCGATGAAATCATCGTCGGATGGCCCGCCCTGGTCGACCACCCGGATCATCCGGCCCTTGGCCGCGAACAGGGCATCGAAGGCATGCATGATCGCCTCGAGACCTGATGTGGTGCGCAGATCGAAATGCTGCTGGACGTTCAGTTCGGCCTTCGGCTTCAGCCAGAGCTGACGGCGGCCCTGGCGTTTCACCGCCACGGCCATGGCGCCGGCGCTTACCAGGATCTCCTGGCGCAGCGGTTCGGGCACCATGCCGTCCGGCGCAGCCTCAAGTACCAGGGAGGCGGTCTGCGCGGCGGCCAGACGGTCCTGCAGCCAGTCCACCCGGAATTTCGCGATGGACGGCACGAAGATCAGCACCTCTCCGAGCATCACGAAAAGGATGCTGAGCACGATCAGCTTGACCGACAGCCCGCGCAGCGCGGACGGCGAGTGAGGGGATGGCGGTGCGGCGTCCTCGATCGCGCTTATGTCATGTCTCTCGCTCAAGGCCGTCAGCCGAACATCTTGCGGATCTTCATGGCGAGCTGGATCCACTTGTTGGAGGCAAGGCCGGAGAAGTGGGTGATGGCCGCGCGCTTGCTGACCTCGCCAAGCGTGGGGTACGGCACCACGTAGCCGGTGAACGACTTGATGTTCATGCCCGTCGAAACTGCGAGCGACCATACGTGGATCAGCTCGCCCGCATTGGCTCCGACAATGGCCGCGCCCAGGATCTTGCCCTTAGGTGTCACGATCGCCTTGACCAGACCTTCCGCCTTGCGCTCGGCCTGTGCCCTGTCATTTTCGGCAAACGGCCACCTGAGGATGCGGATATTGCTGCCGTGCTGCTCCCGCGCCTGCTCCTCGCTCAGACCCACATTGGCGAGCTCGGGATCGGTATAGGTGACCCAGGGAATGTGCTGGGTGTTCTCCTTCACCGGCAGTCCGAAGAGCGCGTGCCGTACGACGAGACCCGCATGGTAGTTGGCCATGTGGGTGAACTGCAGGCCGCCGGCCACGTCCCCGATCGCGTAGACCCGCTTGTTCGTGGTGCGCATGCCCTTGTTGACCTTGATGCCGCGCTTGGTGAACTCGATGCCCGCCCGCTCCAGGTCCAGGCCCTTTACGTTGGGCGTGCGGCCGGCCGCCACCAGGAGGTCGGTGCCTTTGACGATCTGCCGGCTGCCGCGGTACTCGCAGTCCAGCTCGAAGCCCTCTTTCTTCTTGTGGGACACATTATTGATCTTCACCCCGGAGAGGATCCGCACACCGTCTTCAATGACCCGGCTCAGGACGAATTTCGTGAGTTCCGGATCATCCTTGCCCAGCGGTGTGAAGGCCTCCAGAACGGTAACGTTCGAGCCAAGGCGGGCATGGGCCTGGGCCATCTCCATGCCGATCGGCCCGCCGCCGATGATGATCAGCTCCTTGGGCAGCGTCTTGTTGTCGAAGATGGTCTCGTTGGTCTGGTACGGAACCCGGTCGAGCCCGGGGATGGGCGGGGCGCCCGGTGACGAGCCGGTTGCCACGACAAATCTCCTGGCCTGGATCTGCTCGCCCGCCACGGAAATCGTGCCTTCGTCAATGAAGCTCCCTGCCTCCCGGATGACCCGGACGCCAAGCCCCTCGAAGCGCTCCTGGGAATCCAGCGGCTCGATCGAGGCGATCACGCCGTGGATGTGCCGGTGCACCTGCCGGAAATCGATCTTGGGCTTGACCGGGGCCACACCGTACTTGGCCGAATGGGTCTGGGCATAGGCCGCCTTGCCGGCAGCGATGAGGGCCTTGGACGGAACACAGCCGTAATTCAGGCAGTCCCCGCCCATCTTGCCGTTTTCCAAAAGCACGACCGATGCGCCGAGCTGTGAGGCAGCTGCGGCGACGGACAGGCCGCCTGAACCGCCGCCGATGACGCAGAGGTCGTAATCATAGTTGGACGCCATGGAATTCCCTTAGAACCGGCTGCCGGGCATCAGGCTGTCTTGCGTGCCCGGAGCTTCTGGATAATCACCGGCAGGATAGCAACTACGCCCAGCGCCGCAAATGCCGCCAGCAGTTCTTTCGTGACAAGCGCTCCCGGATCGATCGAGAACGGGCAGGCTTCGGCCCCCTTCTCGGCAATGCAGGCGTCGTTCGCCTCCTTCTGGGCATCGATCACGCTGCCAAGACCGGAGCCGAGGAAGGCGAAGGCGAAGGTTCCCGGGATAATGCCGATGAATGTTCCCAGGATGTAAGTGCGCAGCGGCACACCCAGGAAGGCCGGCGCGAGGTTGACAAGCCAGAAGGGAAAGACGGGCACAAGCCTCAGGAACAGGAGATAGTTGAACGCGTTCTCCTTGAATCCGTCCGCCAGCTTCTGCAGCGTCTTGCCGGCCTTCTGGCGTAATGTCTCGCCGAACGAGGTCTGGGCGGCCAGAAACAGGAGCGTGGCGCCGGCGGTTGCGGCGAATACGGTAACGAAGCCGCCGAGCAGCCAGCCGAACAGGAATCCGCCGGTGATGGTTGCCGCCGCTCCGCCGGGCAGGGAAAAAGCGACAATCGCAATGTAGAGCCCGGCGTAGATGAGCACGGCGAGCGCCAGGTTCGTGCTGACGAAGTTCTGCAGGTACTCACGGTTCTCCGCGACCTTGGACAGGCTCAGATACTCGTGCCAGCCGTTGATATAGATAATGACCGCGGCCACCACGATCGCCGCGATAGGTCCCCAGCGCTTCAGAGGGCCGGCCTGCTGGCCGGCTGCAGCCTCGGAACCGGCTTGCGTTTCGTTTTCCATTCTCGATCTACTCCGGCGCCCCCGGGGGAATTTCACGACTTGAGCGCCGTTCGGCCTCAGGCATATCTCTGACACAACATACCCATAGATCGTACACGGAAAATAGCGTCTCAACGGGAAGTGATGATACGTCAGGAGAAGTGAGAGAAAACGGTTTACCCTGATCAAGAGACCGTTCGCCGTGAATTGACTTGTTGTGCGCTTCTCCCTATAAGCCCGCTCGATCTGGATCATCTGCCGTGACAAGCTGTTATGCGTGCTCCCGCTGGAGCCCGAAAGCCTTGTTTGCGGCTCCGGCCAGCATTGACACTGGCCGTACCAACGTCGTGGAGAATTCACGTGAAAAGAACATTCCAACCCAGCAGGCTGGTCCGCAAGCGCCGGCACGGCTTCATGGCCCGCAAGGCAACAAAGGGCGGCCGCAAGGTTCTGGCCAGCCGGAGGTCGAAAGGCCGCAAGCGCCTGTCGGCCTGAGGCCGCAACCCGGCCTTCGGGGCCCCTTGACCACGGGAGCATGAGGCCTTGGCGCCCAAGCTCGAAACCATTCCCAAGAGAGCGGACTTTCTCAAGGCGGCGCGTGCCTGTTCGAAGGGCGCGCGCGGCCTTGTGCTGCAGGCCCGGGACCGTGGAGATGGAGCGCCCGCACGGGTCGGATTTACCGTCACGCGGAAGGTCGGTAACGCTGTGATCCGCAACAGGGTGCGCCGACGCCTGCGCGAGGCTGCCCGTCTGGAACTGTCACAGCTGGCAAAGCCGGGCTTCGATTACGTGCTGATCGGCAGGCAAGCCACCATAGACCGCAATTTCGAATCCTTGCTGGGTGACCTTGCGTATGCGGCAGGGAAGATCCACATGAGCGGAGATCGCAGAGAGGGCGCCGAGGGCCGGCGATAGGGATGGACAAGGAAACCAGCAAGAACTTGATTCTCGCGCTCGTGCTGTCGCTGGGCGTGTTGATCGCCTGGGAGCTGTTCTACGGCGTGCCGAAAATGCGCGAGCAGCAGGCCCGTATTGAGGCGGAGCAACAGGCACAGCAACAGTCGGGGCAGACGGCCACACCGCAGGCTCCCGCTCTGGTCCCCGGCGCAGTACCGCAGCCCGGGCTCACGGCAACGCCCGGAGCTCAGACCCAGGCTCCGGCCGCCAAGACGGCCGGGCGGGTCAAAATAAGGACGGATAACCTCACCGGTTCCCTCAATCTCCTCGGCGCCCGGCTGGATGACCTCAAGCTCACCGGATATCGCGAAGAGGCCAAGCCTGACAGCCCGATTATCACCCTCCTCAGCCCGGAAAACACTGCAAACCCCTACTTTGTTGAAAGCAGTTGGCTCGCAGCCGGCGAGCAGAAGCCGAAGCTGCCGGACGCCAACACTGTCTGGAGCGCTCCCGACGGCGCGAGCCTGACCCCGCGATCGCCGGTAACCCTGACATGGGACAATGGCGAAGGGCTGGTGTTCAAGCGCACGATAAGCATCGATGACGGTTACATGTTCACCGTCAAGCGCGAGGTCGAGAACAAGTCGGCTCAATCCGTCGTTCTTTATCCCTATGCTCAGATAACCCGTCACAATACCCCCCAGATCGAAGGGTTCTTCATCCTGCACGAGGGCATCGTCGGCGTTCTGGACGAAGCGCTTCACGAGGTCGACTATTCGGACCTTCAGGAGGAATCGAAGCCGCAGTCCTTCGATTCCACCGGCGGCTGGATGGGGATCACGGACAAGTACTGGGCGGTGGTGCTGGTTCCCGATCAGTCGAAAAAGCTCAAGGCGCGGTTCGGTGATTATCCCATCGCCGGGAAGGACATCTACCGCGTGGACTACCTGTCCGGGGAAGGATTGAACATCGCTCCTGGAACCTCTGCCAGTTCAGAGGGCCGGGTGTTCGCCGGTGCGAAAGTGGTCGATCTTGTAGACGGCTACGAGGACAAACTCGGGGTCAGGAAGTTCGAACTGCTGATCGACTGGGGCTGGTTCCACTTCATCACCAAGCCGATGTTCTACCTGCTGCAGTTCTTCAATGGGCTGGTCAGCAATTTCGGCATTGCCATTCTGCTGGTGACCGTCGTCATCAAGATCTTCTTCTTCCCGCTCGCCAACAAGTCCTACGTGTCCATGAGCAAGATGAAGAAGCTCCAGCCGGAAATGGAGAAGCTCAAGGAGCGCTTCGGCGACGACAAGCAGCGCCTGCAGCAATCCATGATGGAGCTTTACCGCAAGGAGAAGGTCAACCCGATCTCCGGCTGTCTGCCCGTGCTAATCCAGATCCCGGTCTTCTTTGCGCTCTACAAGGTGCTGTTCGTCACCATCGACATGCGGCACGCGCCGTTCTACGGCTGGATCCACGATCTGTCGGCCAAGGACCCGACGACACTCTTCAACCTGTTCGGCCTGCTGCCCTTTGGCGTACCGGACTTTCTGATCATCGGTGTCTGGCCTCTGCTGATGGGCATCACGATGTTCATCCAGATGAAGCTGAATCCGGCGCCTCCGGATCCGGTTCAGGCGCAGATCTTCACATGGATGCCGGTGTTCTTCACGTTCCTGCTCGCCAGTTTCCCGGCCGGTCTGGTCATCTACTGGGCCTGGAACAACCTGCTCTCGATTCTCCAGCAATATGTCATCATGCGAAGGCAGGGCGTCGAGATCGAACTCATGAAGAACATAACCGACAGTTTCAGTTTCCTCCGGCGGAAAGGCGCCAAGGAATCCGACTAGGCGGGCATGATGGCCGATCAGGCGGAAGCCGAGTTCACCGATAGCCAGATTGAAGCCGGCCGGTTGCTGTTCGCCCAGGGCAGCGACTTCGTCCTGGGCGCAGCCAGGCTTGATCAGCTTCCCGAACCCCTGCCTTGCGAAGTGGCCTTCGCCGGCCGCTCGAATGTCGGAAAGTCCTCGCTGCTCAACGCACTGACGGGACGTAAAGCCCTCGCGCGGACGTCGAATACGCCGGGGCGGACGCGCGAGCTCAACTACTTCCAGGTCGGGTCTGTTCTCCATATCGTCGACATGCCGGGCTATGGATATGCCCGGGCGGAAAAAGCGCTGGTCGCCAAATGGCAGGATCTGATCCGCAAGTATCTCGGTGGCAGGCCCAACCTGCGCCGGGTCTTCGTCCTGATCGATTCCCGCCATGGCCTGAAAGCCAATGATCTTGAGATCATGGATCTGCTCGACGAAGCCGCAGTGATCTACCAGGTCGTGCTGACCAAGGTGGACAAGCTCAAGAAGGGCGAGTTGGACAAGGTTGTCTCCCAGGTCCGGGAGGGATTGCGCAAGCGGCCGGCGGCACACCCCGAGCTGCATCTGACCTCCTCGGCCAAGGGTACCGGCATCGCGGAACTGCGGGCCGACATCGCCGTTCTGTCGGGCGCAGCAGAATGATCGAAAAGTCTGGTTTCCTGCTGCGAGCATTCCGCTATAAGCACGGGCCACATACGGAAGGGGCCGGGAGCGGACATGGCTGACGACACGAAAGAAATGGACGGCGAAGCGCCTGCAGAGATCACCCGGGAAGATCAGGCGCGCATCCTCTCTGAAGCTTTGCCCTTCATGCAGAACTATGACGGCGAGACTGTCGTGGTGAAGTATGGCGGTCATGCCATGGGCAGCCCGGAACTCTCCCGGAAGTTCGCCCGCGACATCGTCCAGCTGAAACAGACCGGCGTGCATCCCATCGTGGTCCATGGCGGCGGCCCGCAGATCGGCCGCATGCTGGAGCGGCTGAAAATCAAGTCGGATTTCGAGGACGGGCTCAGGGTGACGAACCGTGAGACGGTCGAGGTCGTCGAAATGGTTCTGGCCGGCTCGATCAACAAGCAGGTGGTGGCCGACATCCAGCGCGAGGGCGGTTATGCCATCGGTATCTCCGGCAAGGATGGCAATCTCATGCGGGCCCGGAAGCTTCGGCGCACGCGCAAGGACCCTGAATCCAATATCGAACGCATTCTCGATCTCGGCTTTGTCGGCGAGCCGTCGGAGGTGAACGCCAGCGTGCTGGAGACGATCCTCTACAGCGACGCCATACCGGTCATCGCGCCACTGGGCGTTTCGCGGGAAGGCGACACCTACAACATCAACGCGGACACCTTTGCCGGCGCCATTGCCATTGCGGTCAATGCCAAGCGGCTGCTGCTGCTGACCGATGTTGCAGGTGTGCTCGACGGCGAGAGCGAACTCATCCGCGAGCTGTCTGTGCAAGGCGCCCGGGACATGATCCGCAACGGCACGATCAGCGGCGGCATGATCCCCAAGATCGAGACCTGCATGTCAGTGGTCGAGGCCGGGGTGGATGGTGTCGTCGTGCTCGACGGTCGCGTCCCTCATATCGTGCTGCTGGAGCTCTTCACCGAACATGGCGTGGGAACCCGCGTCAGCAATCTGGATCTCGACTGACATGAAACAGGCCTTTTCCCATATCGACACCTGGGTGTTCGACCTCGACAACACGCTTTACCCGTCGCGCAGCAGGTTGTTCGATCAGATCGACGTGCGCATGGGTGCGTTTATTTCCGACTTTCTGCAGGTCGACCGCGTCGAGGCGCGGCGCATTCAGAAACAGTTCTTCTTCGAGCACGGTACGACGCTGCGCGGCCTGATGCTGGAGCACAAGGTGGAGCCGGACGATTTTCTCGGCTTTGTGCACGATATCGACCACAGCGTGCTCGATGCCAATCCGGCACTTGACGGCGTGCTGGGCCGGCTTCCGGGGCGCAAGGTGATCTTCACCAGCGGCACGGTGGCCCATGCCGAGGCGGTGATGGGCTTCATCGGCATCGGCCATCACTTTGAGGAAATCTTCGACATCAAGTCGGCGGACTATCTGCCCAAGCCGCACCGCTCGACCTATGACCGTTTCGTCGAGGAACTCGGGGTCGCTCCGCGCCGGGCCGCCATGTTCGAGGACATCATCCGCAACCTCGAAGCGCCGCACGATCTCGGCATGGTCACCGTCCTCGTCCATGACAATGACAACGAGGACGGGGCCATGATCAACAAGCTGAACGACGATACCGGCGACGCCGAACACGTCCACCACGTCACAGACGATCTGGCGGCATTCCTGGCGCAGATCGCGCCGGAATAACGTCTCGGCAGGCTACGCCGGGTCCCGGTCCAGGGCCTGGCACAGGCAGTGCACGCCGCCTCCGCCGAGAGTGAACATGGACATGTCCGGGTCGTACACCTCGTAGCCGAGATCTCGCAGTTTCTGGTTCAGCCCGTCGGAACCCTTCATGGAGAGGATGCGCTTGTTGCCGAGCGGCACCAGGTTCACGCCCAGGCCCTTGGCTTCGCGGAAATTCACGTCGACGAATTCGTAGCCGCGCGCCTCCAGCCACTCGATCACCCAGGGCTCCAGCGCATCAAGGCAGGTGACCGCAAGATTCTCCTCGATGGGAACGAGCAGGCCGTCCAGATGGACGAACAGCGCGGGGATGGGGACCACTTCCACGTCCCAGCCTTTTTCCCGGATCCAGGCCGCGACCTGCTCTGAGCCCTCCTGCTCGGAGCGCTCCCCGCAATAGCCGATAAGGGCGTGTCCCGGTTTCAGGATGACGAGATCGCCGCCTTCGAAGTGACCGGCGGTGACCATCTTCCAGATCGGGATGTCGTTGGACTGGTAGAACTCGATGGCCGTGACGTAGTCGGCCCGCCGGCACTTCAGCTGCATGTGGCAGATCAGGGCTCCCCAGGGTGTCATGCAGCTGGAATCGCGGGCAAAGAAGTTGCGGTGCAGCACCTCGTCGGGCCTGAGGTAGTGGCAGGTGACACCGGCATCTTCGTAGATGCGGACCATCTCCGAGTGCTGCGCCATGGCCGTCTGCAAATCGAACTTCGCACCGGTCTTGTGGGCGTTCTGCAGCGTCCGCTTGGTCAGCGGTCCTGCATCCACCCAGCGGTAGTGCTCCGGCTTTCCCAGAAGCACGTGGCGCAGAGCTGCATAGTCGTTATCGATTCCCCAGCTCGCCTCAGTCATCTTGCAAATCCTTCTGCTTGAACGAACCGTTCATTCCAGGAACGTCACTCATCCCGATTTCGACTTCTAGGATCTGGCTGCTGGCAGGCCAGTACCAGAATGGCGGCGCCGATGGTCCCAGCCGCATCAGGCCGATCTAGCGATGATGCATCATCCGGCCGATCGTGTTCATCAGAATCTGGGCGGCCAGAATGGATGTCGTACCGGTAAGGTCATAATCTGGCGCGACCTCCACCAGATCCATCCCGGCAATGTCCCCGCGCTTGCACAGCCCATCGAGCAGCTCCAACACCTCGTAATAGAGAAAGCCGCCATGGCTCGGTGTGCCCGTCCCCGGCGCGATCGAGGGATCGAAACCGTCGATATCAATGGTGACGTAGTACCTGACGCCGGCGGGGATGCGCTCGAGCACCTGCTCAACCCCGAGCTTCCGGAACTGCCGCACCGACAGGATGTCCGAACCCATGCGGCGCGCATCTTCATAGCCTTCTTTCGCCGTCGAGGAGACGTTGCGGATGCCGATCTGCGAAAGGCCGGTCACATAATCCTTCTCGGCGGCCCGGCGCATGGGATTGCCGTGTCCGTAACGCACCCCGTGCCGTTCATCGACAAAATCCAGATGCGCGTCGATCTGTACGAGATGGACCGGTTCCTGACCCTCGAATGCATTGATGCACGGGATGTTGATGGAGTGATCGCCGCCCAGGACGATGGGGACAGCTCCGGCCTCCAGGATCTTGCGCACACCGTATTCGATGTTGGCGTGACTCTTCATGGTATCTGTGTGGACGATGTCCGCATCACCGATATCGACGATTTTCACCGTCCCCTGAGGCAGGTAGGTGATGTCGTCCTCGTGGTCATAGGCGCCCCCGTGGCCGAAGGAGAACAGCGTGGAGGCCTCGCGGATGCCCCTCGGTCCGCCCCTTGCGCCCGCCCTCCACTGGGTTCCGAAATCAAACGGAGCGCCCAGGACGGCGACGTCCGCGTCGATCGCGTCCCAGTCCTCCACATAGGGAAACTTGCCGAACGTACAGATCCCGACAAAGGGAAGGTTCAGCCTTCCGCTCTCATAGCCGTGCCCGCTCATGCAGGTTTCTCCGCCCTGGCCCGGTAATACTCCATGATGATTTCCCAGCCTTCCTCGGCGGTCTCCACGAACTGGAAGAGATCGAGGTCTTCCGGTGAGATCGTGCCTTCCTCGGCCAATGCCTCGAAGTTCACGATGCGCCGCCAGAACTTTTCATTGAACAGCAGAATGGGCATGGGTTCGACGCGCTCTGTCTGAATCAGCGTGAGGACCTCGAAGGTCTCATCCAGCGTTCCGAAGCCGCCAGGGAAGACCGCGATCGCTTTTGCGCGCAGCAGGAAGTGCATCTTGCGGATGGCGAAGTAGTGGAAGTTGAAACAGAGTTCCGGGGAGACATAGGCGTTAGGCGTCTGCTCATGCGGCAGCACGATGTTGAGGCCGATGGACAGGGCGTCTGCATCACATGCGCCCCGGTTGGCCGCCTCCATCACGCCCGGGCCGCCGCCCGAGACGACCACGAACTCCTTCTGGTCGTGCTTCAGGGATTCCTCCGATGCGATCTTCGCGAACTTGCGGGCTTCCTCGTAGTAGTGGGCGTTGGCCGCGAGGTTCTTGCGGGCAATGTCGGTCTTTGCCCGCGGCTCCTCGCCGGGCGCAGGGATGCGGGCGCCGCCGAACAGGACGACGGTGGATTCGATCCCGTGTTCCTGAAGCAGGAGCTCAGGTTTCAGAAGCTCCAATTGCAGCCGGATAGGCCGGAGCTCTTCCCGGCAGAGAAAGTCGGGATCGTGAAATGCCAGCTTGTATGCCGGCGCCTGCGTCTGCGCTGTGTGCGGGATCAGGCTGGAAGTGATGACATCCATTTCCGACGTCGGAAATGCGTTCTTTCTTTCCCGTTTGAGTTTCGGCGTTTCGAACATGTGTGATTCGTTCCCTCGCGCGCCTATCGGCGTGTTGCACTTGTGGTGGAGTCATCGCATAAGGTGCGCGCCTTGGGTATGGCCAAAACAACTCTTGAATCCGGAGATACGCTTCAGATGAGCACCGCAAGCCTTCAGCAGACAATCGATGCGGCCTTTGACAATCGCGATGAGGTCACTCTGGAGACCAAGGGCGAGATCCGCGATGCGGTCAACGAGGCGCTCAGCATGATGGACAAGGGCGAGGCCCGGGTTGCCGAAAAGGGCGCTGACGGCTGGACCGTCAACCAGTGGCTCAAGAAGGCCGTCCTGCTGTCGTTCCGGTTGAACGACATGGTGACGATCGCCGGTGCACCCGGCACGGCGCGCTGGTGGGACAAGGTGCCGTCCAAATTCGAAGGCTGGAGCGAGGCTGAGTTCCGCTCAGCCGGGTTCCGCGCCGTCCCGGGCTGTGTTGTCCGTCATTCGGCTCACATCGCACCCGGCGTGATCCTCATGCCCTCATTCGTGAACCTCGGCGCCTTTGTCGACAGCGGCACCATGGTGGATACCTGGGCAACCGTCGGCTCCTGCGCGCAGATCGGCAAGAACGTGCACCTCTCCGGCGGCGTTGGCATTGGCGGTGTTCTTGAGCCGCTTCAGGCTGGTCCGGTGATCATCGAAGACAACTGTTTCATCGGTGCGCGTTCGGAAGTGGTTGAAGGTGTCGTGGTGGGAGAAGGTGCCGTACTCTCCATGGGCGTCTTCATCGGTGCGTCGACGAAGATCGTGGACCGCAGCACCGGTGAAGTTCACATCGGCAAGGTGCCGCCCTACTCGGTCGTCGTGGCCGGCTCCATGCCCGGCAAGCCGCTGCCGGATGGCAGCCCCGGGCCGTCGCTCTACTGCGCCGTCATTGTCAAGACGGTGGACGAGCAGACCCGCTCCAAGACGTCAATCAACGAGCTCTTGCGTGATTGATCCCGTTGCCGCCGCACAAAGCCTGATCCGCTGTCCGTCGGTAACGCCGGAGGAAGGCGGAGCGCTGGACTGTCTGCAGGCCGAGCTCGAATCACTAGGGTTTGAGTGCTGGCGGCTGCCGTTTTCCGATGTGGATACACCGGACGTCGATAATCTCTTTGCCCGGATCGGTTCTGGCGGCCGACATCTCTGTTTCGCCGGCCACACCGATGTCGTGCCGCCGGGGGACGAAAGTCTTTGGACCCACCCACCCTTCTCGGGAACGCTTGAGGATGGGGTTCTCCATGGCCGCGGCGCGGTGGACATGAAAGGCAATGTCGCCTGCTGGCTTGCGGCCTGCGCGGGGTTCCTTTCCGATCAGAACGGTGTTTTCGATGGCTCCGTCTCCCTGCTGATCACGGGAGACGAAGAGGGCCCGTCCATCAATGGAACCCGCAAGGTGCTGGAATGGATGGACGCAAACGGACACATTCCGGACTTTTGCATCGTGGGCGAGCCGTCCTGTACGGCAGAGATTGGCGACGTCATCAAGAACGGCCGGCGTGGCAGCCTCAACGGCGTTATCACCGTTCGAGGCATCCAGGGTCACTCAGCTTATCCAGAGAAGGCTGACAACCCGGTGGTCCGTCTTGCCCGGATCGTCGATGCGATTATGAGCACGCCGCTTGATGCCGGTACGGAACATTTCCAACCTTCCACTTTGCAGGTGACGACGATGGATGTGGGGAATCCGGCGACCAATGTCATTCCCGCTGAAGCGGTGGCCCGGTTCAACGTGCGCTTCAACACCGAGCATTCACCGGCATCGATCGAAGCCTGGGTGCGGGAACGGTGCAACATCTTCTCGGAGGACTACACGCTCGACATCTCTGTGAGCGGCGACAGCTTTGTCACCTCGCCTGGTGGAGAGCTGGACGTGATCTCCAGTGCCATCGCCGCGGCGACCGGCATCAGGCCGGAGCTTTCAACAGGTGGCGGGACATCGGACGCCCGATTCGTGAAGAATTACTGCCAGGTGGTCGAGTTCGGGCTGGTGAACAAGACAATTCATGCGGTTGACGAGCGCGTGGGCGTGGATGATCTGTATAAGCTTACGGCCGCCTATGCTGAGATCATCCGGCAATACTTTACCCGGGTATCGGGGGGCTGAGCCGGTGAACCTCCCGGGTTTGAACGAAATTGCCGCATCGCTCATCGGGGCCATGCGTCTGTTCCGGCGAGATGCGGCCGGCCTGCAGGACTTCAACATGACAGAGGACGGCTTCTGGCGGTCCTTTTTCGCCATGGCGCTGGCCGGGCCTATGGCCATATGCACCAGTCTCATCCTGAGCGAGCCGGGAAACCATGCGGCAAGCGCTCTGATCGCGCGAAACAGCGCAACGCTGGTGCTGCAGTGGTTCGCCTTTGTCATGCTGATGTACTACTTCACTCTGACCATCGGTCTAGCCCATCGCTTCATGCACTTCGTGATTGTGTCCAACTGGTGCACCGTGGTGGCGAGCGGCATCATCCTGGTCCCGGCCCTGTTTCATGTCTTCGGACTGACCAGCCGGAGCCTGTCGCTCTTTGCGGCGTTCTTCCTGTTGATCGTCATGCTCAGCTACTACTGGTTTGTGGCGCGTGAAACGCTCGAAACATCTGGCGGGGTGGCGGCCTCCGTTGTGGCCATCGACTTTTTCCTCGAGTTCCTGATCGAGAGCATGCTCGGCCTGCATTGAGGCCGAAACGCTGCGGCCGGACACCGTTCAGTAGTCCACGCCTTTCAAAAACAGGCCCTCGGGCGGAGCGACGGGGCCGCACCTGGTCCGGTCCACCGCATCAAGCGCAGCCTTGAGATCGCCGGCACTCCATTTCCCCTCGCCAACCAGTTTGAGACTGCCGGCGATGGATCGCACCTGGTTGTGCAGGAACGACCTGGCGCTGATGCTGATCACTATCAGGTCTTGTTCCTGCCTCACCGAGATGCGGTCTATCGACTTGACTGGCGACTTCGACTGGCAGTGCGCGGAGCGGAACGTGGTGAAGTCGTGCGTACCGGTGAGGGCCTGTGCCGCTTCGTGCATGGCGCCTGCATCCAGCGGGACCGACACACGCCAGGCGCGGCCGCGTTCAAGCGCCAGTGGCGCCCGGCGCGTGATGATCCGGTAGAGATAGTGGCGCTGCGTCGCAGAGAACCTGGCGTGAAACTCTTTGCCAACGGCGGCGGCCTCCCGGACGGACACAGGGTCGGGTTTGAGGTGGAAATTCAGGCCATCACGGATCTTGTCCGCCAGCCACTCGCGTTCCAGATCGAAGTGCGCAACCTGTCCCAGCGCGTGCACCCCGGCATCGGTGCGTCCCGCTCCGAAGACCGTGGTTCTCTCGCCGGACAGCTTCTCGATCGCATCGGTCAGTGCAGATTGTACGGAGGGACCATTGTCTTGCATCTGCCAGCCGCAAAAGGGACCGCCGTCGTATTCGACCGTGATTCGGTAGCGGGACATGGTATCAGCCGAGTATCGTGCCGGCGGGCACGGCCACCCCGCGCAGGAAGTCTTCCGCGCGCATTCTGCCTTTGCCTGCCCGCTGCACTTCGAGCAGTCTGACCGCACCGCTCCGGCAGGCGATCGTCAGGGCTCCATCCAGAACGGTACCGGGATGCCCCTCGCCATCGGCAAACTCGGACCGCAGCACCTTGATCCGTTCAGGCTTGGCTCCCGGCAGTTCAAACCAGGCGCCGGGAAAGGGTGAGAGGCCGCGAACATGATTATGCACGTCCTCTGGTGTTCTGGCGAAATCGATCCTGCTTTCCGTCTTGTCGATCTTTGCAGCATAGAGCACGCCGTCATCTGGCTGGGGCGCACATGTCAGATCGCCTTGGCTCAAAGCGTTGAGGGCGTCTGCCATTGCGGCGGCGCCAAGCTCGCTCAGGGCGTCATGCAGTTCTGAGGCGGTCATATCCGCAGCGATGGCCAGGCGCCGCTCCAGACAGACATCTCCAGTATCAAGTCCCTCGTCCATCCTCATGATACTGATTCCGGTCTCTGCGTCTCCAGCCATGATGGCCCTCTGTATCGGCGCAGCGCCGCGCCATCTCGGCAGCAGTGAGGCATGAACGTTGAAACAGCCATGCCGGGGTGCGGCGAGGACGGGAGCTGGCAGGATCAGGCCGTAGGCCACCACTACTGCGGCATCGGCCCCGAGAGCGGAAAACGCCGCCTGCTCATCAGCATCTTTAAGGCTCTGCGGCGTCCGCACTTCCAGGCCGTTCGCGGCCGCGAAATCATGGACCGGGGACTTGCGCTCTTCCATGCCCCGGCCGGCGCGGCGGGGCGGCTGGCTGTATACGCAAAGGATCTCGTGCCCGACATCGAGCAATGCCTTGAGTACCGGAACCGAAAAGTCCGGTGTGCCCATGAAGATCAGGCGCATGCCGGTCATTGATGGTGCCTAGCCAGCTGCGGCCAGACGCTTGGCCTTTGCGAACTTCCGGGTGATGCGCTCCCGCTTCAGGCGCGAAATGTGGTCGATGAAGAGAATACCGTTCAGGTGATCGATCTCATGTTGCACACAGGTGGACAAGATTCCGGTGCAGTCCATCTCCTGGGCGTTCCCGTCCCGGTCGAGGTAGCTGATTTTCACGGCAGACGGTCGGGTCACCTTCTCGAACACATCCGGGATTGACAGGCATCCCTCTTCGTACTCCGAGGCATCGTCGGATGCCCATTCGATCTTGGGATTGATCAGGAAGATGGGATTGGGTTCCACCTCCGGCTCGTCTTCTGTGGCCTCGCGCTTGGCGCAGTCGAGCACCACCACGCGCTTCGATACACCAACCTGCGGAGCGGCCAGCCCGATGCCGGGCGCGTCGTACATGGTCTCAAGCATGTCATCCATCAGCTTGCGCAGATCGTCATCGACCGCGCTGACCGGCTGGGCGACGGTCTTGAGCACCGTATCGGGGATTTTCAGAATTTCCAGGATCGCCATGCGGCTGAGATAGGGGATGCGCCCGGCTTGGTCAACGGTTCCGGCGGAAGCGTGTCAGGCAATCAGTTTCCTGTGCAGCTGCCGCCGCCAAGTACGCAGAAGCGGGCGCAGTGCGGATGGTTCAGCTTGACCTTGCCGTTCTCGAACATGCCCTCGTTTGCCGAAGCGGCGGCAGTGAGGTTTGGGCCCATGTCAAACTCGTCATCATAGACCAGAAGCGTGCAGGGCAGGATCGACGGGGTCCGTGCGCCCTTCCGCTTCACCGCCATGCGGCTGGTCGCACACATCATGCTTTGCGGTTTGACGCCGACAATATCCCAGCAATCGACAGTAATTTCGGGTATGTCGAGCGTCTCGTCCATCTCCGGAAACAGCACCAGTTGCATGTGGTCGGCCGCTTCAATCGTCCAGTGACGCTCCGCAATCAGCGCGGCATAGCCGGCGCGCGCGTCCTCTTCACTCTCGTTCCAGCAGGTCCGTCCTGCGATGGCGATCGAGAACCCGTTGGCAGAGAGCCAGTCGATGCCTTCCAGTGCCCGGTCCCATGACCGGGGGCCGCGCTCGATCTCGTGCAGAGTCTGCGTATAGTGATCCAGGGAGATGCGCAGCGATAGTCGCGCGCCATATCTCGCCTGCAGCGCCAGCAATCCCTCCTTGATCCGGGGTCTTTGCAAAGGCTGCATGGCGTTGGTGAGAATCAGCACCTCAAATCCGCGCTTCAGCGCCGTTTCGGCCATCTGCAGCATATCGCGGTTCATGAACGGCTCGCCGCCGGTGAAGCCGATCTCTCTGGTACCCATGCCGCGCTGCTCGATCTCGTCGAACAACTCAATCGCATCGGCCAGGGTGAAATAGACCAGCCGGTCGTTGGTCGGACTGGATTCAATGTAGCAGTTGATGCACTCGATGTTGCACAGCGTGCCAGTATTGATCCACAGGGTCTCAAGCTGTACCAGGGCAACTTCGGCGCGGATCTCGCCTTTAGCCGTCATTTTGGGATCGGAGAACTTCTCCGGCGCAAGCTGCGGCGGCAGCGGGCGGGTGTCGATAACTTGCTCACTCATGGCGCCGGACCCTAATGGCAAAGCCGACCCCGGCAAAGCGTAAACTTCGTTGCTTCACGGCTTTGTCAGGACAAGCGCAAAGGACATGGCGGAGCCGTGTGCAGCCACAAGGGTTCCGTGAACGGATTATCCGGACCCAGCGAATCCAAAACGCTTAGCTCTTGACTTCAAAGGTGATTTTGAGTGTGACCCGGTAGCTCTGAACCTTGTTGCCCTTGACGACACAACTCTGGTCCTTGACCCAGGCGGAACGGATGTTCTTGACCGATTTCGATGCCTGCTCGACGCCGTTTGCGGCTGCGTCCTCCCATGACCGGTCAGAATCGGCCATGATTTCGATGACCTTCATAATCGCCATCTGCTGATCCTCCATTTTCTGCTCTATCGGACACAGACTAGTGCACGGTTCCCGGTGTTTCCAGCTTGCCTTTTCCGGAATAACCGGCGAAGCTCGGCACTCGTGCGGGCGTAGCTCAGTGGTAGAGCGTCAGCTTCCCAAGCTGAATGTCGTGGGTTCGATCCCCATCGCCCGCTCCAACATGTTCTTAACGAACGAAGATTTGGCGATCGCTGCGGTGAGGTGCGAGGATGGCTGCTGCGCTGGAGGAGACCGTCGAAATTCTGGAGCGGCTCGTCGGGTTCGACAGCATCTCCGGGCGGCCGACTCACGGGATCGTGGGCTACATCAAGGATTATCTTGCCGGCCACGGGATCGAAGCGAAACTCAGCTATGACGAAGCCGGGGAACGGGCCAATGTCTTTGCCACCATCGGGCCCGAGCTGGACGGCGGCGTGGTCCTCAACGGGCATACCGACGTTGTGCCGGTCGAAGGGCAGAACTGGACCAGCGATCCGTTCACGCTCACGCGCCGGGAGGACCGGCTGCACGGGCGTGGCTCTGTCGACATGAAGGGCTTTCTGGCCTGCGTCCTGGCGTCTGTGCCCGTGTTCAAGGCCGCGAACCTGGCAAAGCCGGTCCACATCGCCTTCTCCTATGACGAGGAAACCGGCGGATACGGCATGCCGGTCCTGCTTGAGCACATGGCCGGCAAGGCCTTCCGGCCCGGGGTGGTGATCGTCGGCGAACCCACCGAGATGAAGATCATCACCGGCCACAAGGGCGGCTACGAGATGCGTACCGAAATCACCGGCTTCGAGGTGCACTCCAGCAACCCGTCGAGAGGGGTGAGCGCCATCTCGGCGGCTACCCGGCTGATCGGCAAGATCGAGGAGATCTGCGCGCGGTTTGCGGCAAACCCATATCCGGGCTCGCCCTACGATCCGCCCTATACCACGGCGAATGTGGGGATCATCGAGGGCGGCGCAGCTCGCAATGCCACCGCCGGATGGTGCAACTTCGACTGGGAATTCAGGCCCATGCCGGGGGAGAATGGAGATGAGGTGGTCGAAGAACTTGAGGCCTACGCGGCGAACGAGCTGCTGCCCGCCATGAAGGCTGTCCATCCCCAGGCGGATATCCGGATCATCGTGGAATCGCCGGTGCCGCCGCTGGATGACAGAAACGCGGCCGAGGCCCGGGCCTTCGTCAGCGAGATCACCGGCCTCAACAGCGAGGACGTCGTCTCCTTCGGCACCGATGCCGGCTATTTCAGCGATGCCGGATTCTCCACGGTGGTTTTCGGTCCGGGGAGCATCTCGAGAGCACATCAGCCGGACGAATACGTCCTTGAAGGCGAGCTCGCCCAGGGGCTGGACTTCATTCGGAAGGTCGCCCGGCGGCTGTCTCAATAGGCATTGGGATTGAAGGAGGACGGGATGGGGTTTCAAAAGGCCTTTGAGCCGGCCGAGTTTGAGCGCCGGGTGACGGATGTGAAGCGGCGCATGGCCGAAGCCGGCTTTGATCTTCTGATCTGCCAGGACCCGGCAAATATGGGCTGGCTGACCGGGTTCGATGGCTGGTCGTTCTACACGCCCCAGGCCGTGGTCGTGCATCTGGAGGAGCCGGCGTCCATCTGGTTCGGCCGGGAGCAGGATGCCAAGTCGGCGCACATCACGACCGACCTGCCGGCGGAAAACATCATCGGCTTTTCCGAGCCGCTGGTGCAGCACGCCACCCGTCACCCGTTCGATGAGCTCTGCGATCTCATCCGGGCACGGGGCTGGGGACGCGCGCGTATCGGTGTGGATTTTGATGCCCATTACTATACCGCGCGTGCGCACCAGCATCTGGTGAACGGGCTGCCGGACGCGAAGATCTCCGACAACCGGGAGCTCGTGAACTGGGCCCGGCTGGTAAAATCGCCGGCAGAGCTCGTCTACATGCGCGAGGCGGGGCGCATCATGACCGACACCATGAACCGTGCCCTCGGCCGGTTGGCGCCGGGTGTCCGGCAGTACGAGATCATTGCGGATGTCTACCACGATCAGATCAGCGGCTTTGATCATAAGTTCGGTGACTACACGAGCCTCTGTCCGCTCATTCAGGTGGGCGAGGGCACCAGCACACCTCACCTGACCTGGACCGACGAGCCGTTGCCGGACACTGGGCTGATCGTCATGGAGCTGGGCGCGGCCCGCCGTCACTACCACGCGCCCATGACCCGGACCGCCCATATCGGAACTCCGCCCGACGAGATGAAAAGACTGGCCGATGCCATCATAGAGGGCGGGGACCGGGCCATTGAGGCGTGCAGGCCCGGCAACACTTGCGAGGACGTCGAGGCGATCTGGCAGGCCGTTCTGAACCGCCACGGCTTTGAGAAGAAGAGCCGCGTCGGATACTCGATCGGCCTCAACTACCCGCCAGACTGGGGCGAGCGCACGGCAAGCCTCAGGCCCGGCGACCAGACGGTCCTGCAGGAAGGCATGTGCTTTCACTTCCAGTCCGGCGTCTGGCTGGCCGATTTCGGCGCCGCGATTTCCGAGCCTCTGGTTGTCACGGCCAAAGGCGGCGAAAGGCTCTGCGATGTCCCCCGGGAGCTGGTGATCCTGTAGGGTTCCGCCAATCTGAGCCGGTCCAGCACGGTTACTTCCGGTTCCGGGCTCGTGAAAAAAGCAGCAAATCCCAAACCTGTCGCCCTCGGGCTTGACCCGAGGGCCCAGAGCCACAGTTTCAGTTGGAAGCTTCTACCTCTTAACGCGCTGAAACATGACGCGAAAACTCAGCCTTCCCGCCGTTGCCCTGGGTCCTCGGGTCAAGCCCGAGGACGGCAAGAGTTGACCAAGTTCGCATCGTTTCACAAGCTCGCAAGCTGGAATGCAGGGCAGTCCGCTTCGAATGTGTTGCTCTGGACACCCGCCTTCGCGGGTGAGACGGCTTTGAAGCTAGGACGCCTCGGAATAGTCGAGCTGCATCTCGAGGGGATCTGGCCGGACGAACATCTCGATATTGTCGCGTGAGAGTTCCCAGTGATCAAAGGCCAGCTGCTCCGCGCTCTTCCGGTCCCCCGCCTCGATTGCCGCGATGAACTGGTCATGATGGCGGCTCGCCGCCTGCAGACGGTCCTGCATCGTCTCAGTGCTCGGGCGGTAGAACGTCTGTCCGATGCGGGCATGGTCGATCAGCAGCCGCTGCAGGCTTGGCCAGAGATACTGGTTGTCCGCCATCTCGCCCATGATCAGATGGAACCTGTTGTTGTGATAGGCCATCTGTTCTGCCTGACCGGCATCCACGGCGGCCTGGAAATCCGCCTGAGCGTCTTTCAACCGGGAAAGCTGGGCACCCGTCCGGTTCAGGGCGGCCAATCCGGCGATTGATGCATAGACGGGCGGCGCGGTCTGGAAGAAGTCACGCAGCGTCTTCAGTGACATGGGCGCCGCGAACGCCCCGCGGTTCTCCTCGATGTTCAGATAGCCCTCGCCGGCCAGCTGGCGCAGCACATCGCGCACCGGTGTGCGCGAAAGCTCATAGGCGCGGCCGAGCGTGGCCTCGTCGAGATTGGCGCCCGGTTCCAGCTCCATGGTCAGGATGCGCCGCTTCAGATCGCTGTAGAGCTGTTCTTTCTTGTTCATCCGCCGGCGCCGGATTTGTGTTGAATGGCCATGAGAAAGATGGTACACATCTGTTATACAATTCGCAAGCCGAGGTTTGCATCCGAGTTCGTCGAGGACCTTCGTCATGAAGTTTGAAGGCATCTACACCCCCATCGT
>JBCCEL010000045.1:0-24690 GCA_039030315.1 Pseudomonadota bacterium | reverse complement strand
TGAACAAGAGAGGATACCAAGAATTGAGCCACGCACCACGACTTCATACCAGTCACTGAAAGAGTTTCCAACGTTAGTTCTTTGCTTTCTGTTCTCTAAGTAATTTGATATCAACTCAAGGGATTTTTCATCAAGACCATATGCAGATAGTTTAGCAAGAGCCAATTCATGGGCACGTATATCCCTATCCCCGGCATCGATCCGATCGAGCTTTCCCGGCTGGTTGAGCAGAATTCACAAGGGATTCTGGGCTGGATCAACGGTCTGGCCGGCGGTGCGCTCGGCCGCATGGCGATCTTTGCGCTCAACATCATGCCGTATATCTCGGCGTCGATCATCATGCAGCTGATGACGACGGTCTCGCCTCATCTTGAGCAGCTCAAGAAGGAAGGGGAGACCGGGCGCAAGCAGATCAACCAGTACACACGCTATGGCACTGTTATCCTTGCCGCAATGCAGGCCTACGGGATTGCGATCGGGCTTGAAGGCTCGGGCAACGTCGTCGTTGACCCTGGATGGTTCTTCCGGGCGACAACGGTGATCACTCTTGTCGGCGGTACGGTTTTCCTGATGTGGCTGGGTGAGCAGATCACCGCCCGCGGTATCGGCAACGGCATCTCGCTGATCATCTTTGCCGGGATTGTGGCTGAATTGCCGGGAGCCCTTGCAGGTACCCTTGAACTTGGTCGTCAGGGCATCCTGTCGACCTGGATCATCCTGGGCTTTGGCGTCCTGGCCATCGTCGTCATCATGTTCATCGTCTTCATGGAGCGGGCGCAGCGGCGGCTTCTGGTGCAGTATCCGAAGCGCCAGGTCGGCAACAAGATGTTCCAGGGCGATTCCTCGCATCTGCCGCTGAAGCTGAACACGGCCGGCGTCATTCCGCCGATCTTTGCATCGTCCCTGCTGTTGCTGCCGATCACGGTTGCAAACCTCAGCCAGGGCGGGCCTGAATGGCTGACGACCGTGACCGCTCTGCTCGGTCCGGGACAGCCGCTCTTCCTGGCGCTGTTCGCGGCCATGATCATCTTCTTCTGCTTCTTCTACACAGCGATCGTGTTCAACCCGAAGGACACGGCCGACAACCTGAAGAAGTACGGCGGCTTCATCCCCGGTATCCGGCCGGGCGAACGCACGGCGGAGTACATCGACTATGTGCTGACTCGGATCACCGTTGTCGGCGCGCTATACCTCACCATCGTTTGTCTGCTGCCGGAAGCAATCCGGGCCAATGCCGGTCGGATTCCGTTCTATTTCGGTGGCACGTCCCTGCTGATTGTGGTGTCGGTGACCATGGATACAGTTGCACAGCTTCAGAGCCATCTGTTGGCTCACCAGTACGAGGGTCTCATCAAGAAGACCAAGCTGCGCGGAGCGCGCAGCAAGTGAGACTGATCTTTCTGGGCCCGCCTGGCGCCGGAAAGGGGACACAGGCCAAGCGCATCGAGACTGCGCACAACCTCGTGCAATTGTCGACCGGGGACATGCTGCGTGCCGCGATCGCGTCGGGCAGTGAGATGGGGAAGGCCGCCAAGGCGGTCATGGACAAGGGCCAGCTGGTGTCGGACGAGATCGTCGTCGGGATCATTGAAGACCGGCTGAACGATGACGATGTGCAGGGCGGTTTCATTCTGGACGGCTTCCCAAGAACTGTGGGGCAGGCCAAGGCCCTGGACGGCATTCTTGAGAAGCGCGGCGAGAGACTGGATGCGGTGATCGAGATCCGGGTGGACGATGAGTTTCTCGTGGAGAGAATCACCGGCCGTTACACCTGTGCAGATTGCGGCAAGGGCTATCACGACATGTTCGAGCAGCCCAGCGAAGAGGGGGTTTGTGACCGCTGCGGATCGACTCAGTTTGTGCGCAGGGCAGATGACAATGTGAAGACGGTACGCTCCAGGTTGACGGCCTATCACGCCGAAACTGCTCCTCTACTGCCTTACTATGCCGAAAAGGGTATTTTGAAGACCATTAACGGCATGGCGGACCTGGATGAGGTGACCGGACAGATTGAAGAGGTGTTGGGCGGGAAATAATGAGGCGTTTCTTTGTGTTATTCGGTTGACGAGGCCCTTGATCACGACTAGAAAACGCCGACATTTTGACATCCGCAGACAGGCTGGCGGCCGGGCAGGCGAACATGCTCGGGGGCTGGCCTTCGCGCAGTTAAAAACCCCGGTCAATCAGGATCATGCCGGCTCGAAACAGGAGAGCTGGAAAAATGGAGAACGAACGTGGCTCGTATAGCTGGCGTCAACATTCCGACCAACAAGAGGGTCGAGATTGCCCTGACCTACATTCATGGCATCGGCCGCACCAAGGCCAAGGAAATCTGCGGCAAGCTCTCAATACCGGCCGAAAAGCGGGTCAACGAGCTTAGCGACTCGGAGACCATCCAGATTCGCGAAGTCATCGACGCGGACTACATGGTTGAAGGTGACCTTCGCCGCGAGAATTCGATGAACGTGAAGCGGCTGATGGACCTCGGCTGCTACCGGGGCCTGCGTCACCGCCGCGGCCTGCCTGTTCGCGGGCAGCGTACGAGCACGAACGCACGTACCCGCAAGGGGCCGGCCAAGCCGATTGCCGGTAAGAAGAAGTAAGAGCATTTCCGCTTAAGGATCGTTTGAGACATGGCCAAGGATAAGGCGCGCCTGCGCCGCAAAGAGCGCAAGAACATCACCTCCGGTGTGGCGCACGTGAATGCAAGCTTCAACAACACGATGGTGACCATCACGGACGTGCAGGGCAACACCATCTCGTGGGCTTCCGCCGGCATGATGGGCTTCAAGGGCTCGCGGAAATCGACGCCCTTTGCAGCCCAGGTCGCTGCCGAGGATGCGGGCAAGAAAGCCCAGGAGCACGGCATGACCACACTGGAAGTGGAAGTGCGCGGTCCAGGTTCGGGCCGCGAGAGCGCGCTGAGGGCGCTGCAATCGGTCGGCTTCCAGATCACGGCAATCCGTGACGTCACGCCGATCCCGCACAACGGCTGCCGTCCGCCAAAGCGCCGCCGGGTTTAGGCGGACAAGAGTTTCGCGGTGCTCTTCCGCTGGGAGCGCCCACGTGGTTCTGCGTATATCAGTGAACAAGATTTCTCCGATCGCCGGACGGGAGAGGCGGCTCCCAACATGGGCGGTGGATAAATGAGGGCACAAAAGTGATTCAGAATAACTGGCAAGAACTGATCAAGCCGAACAAGCTTGACATCAAACCCGGAATTGACGCGCAGCGCGTGGCAACGCTTGTTGCGGAGCCGCTGGAGCGTGGTTTCGGTGTTACCCTCGGCAATGCGCTGCGCCGCGTGTTGCTGTCGTCCCTGCAGGGGGCTGCTGTGAATTCCGTGCAGATCGACGGTGTGCTGCACGAGTTCTCCTCGATTTCCGGCGTGCGCGAGGATGTGACGGACATTGTCCTCAACATCAAGGAGATCGCGCTGCGCATGCATGTGGAAGGCCCCAAGCGGGTCATCCTGCGCAAGGAAGGTCCGGGCGTCGTGACCGCCGGCGATATCGAAGAAACGGCCGACATTGAGATCCTCAATCCGGACCATGTGCTCTGCACGCTCGATGAAGATGCGGATATCCGCATGGAGTTCACGGTCAACACAGGCAAGGGCTACGTGCCAGCTGAACGCAACCGGCCGGAAGATGCGCCGATCGGCCTGATCCCGGTCGATTCGCTCTACAGCCCGGTGAAGCGTGTTTCCTACAAGGTGGACAACACACGTGAAGGTCAGATCCTGGACTACGACAAGCTGACCATGACGCTTGAGACGGATGGTTCGGTGTCTGCTGAAGATGCGGTTGCGTTTGCGGCCCGGATCCTTCAGGACCAGCTGCAGACCTTCATCAACTTCGAAGAGCCGCAGAAGCAGGAAGTGCAGGAAGTTCAGCCGGAGCTGGAGTTCAACGCCGCGCTGCTCAAGAAGGTCGACGAGCTGGAATTGTCTGTCCGCTCGGCCAACTGCCTCAAGAACGACAACATCGTCTATATCGGCGATCTCATTCAGAAGTCGGAAGGCGAAATGCTGCGCACGCCGAACTTCGGCCGCAAGTCGCTCAACGAGATCAAGGAAGTGCTGGCACAGATGGGCCTGCACCTCGGTATGGAAGTGCCGAACTGGCCGCCGGAAAACATCGACGATCTTGCCAAGCGCTTTGAGGATCAGTACTAACCGGCCCGGGATTTGCGGGCCATTCAAAAGGTTTGAGTTCAAGGAGAAGGTGCGATGCGCCACGGTTTCAAAAGACGCCGGCTGAACCGGACATCCAGCCACCGCAAGGCGATGTTCGCCAACATGGCGGCAGCCCTGATCAAGCACGAGCAGATCGTCACGACCCTGCCGAAGGCCAAGGAACTGCGGCCGATCGTGGAGAAGCTGGTGACCCTTGGCAAGCGCGGCACGCTGCACGCGCGGCGCCAGGCGATCAGCCAGATCCAGGACAAGACGCAAGTGTCGAAGCTTTTCGACACGATTGCCTCACGCTATGCGGAGCGCAATGGCGGCTATATCCGGATCATGAAGGCCGGCTTCCGCCATGGCGACAACGCGCCAATGGCTGTGATCGAGTTTGTTGACCGCGACCCGGATGCCAAGGGACAAGATTCCGGTCCGACGCAGGAAGCTGCTCAGGAAGCCGCTGCTGAAGAGGCTGCCGCATAAAATTTTCGCCGAGTTTGGTGAGTTTGAAAGGCGGTTCCTTGGAGCCGCCTTTTTCACAGCAACACCGTCCTCGGGCTTGACCCGGGGACCCAGGGCGGAACGTTCAAAGTCCTGTTGCCCTGGGCCCTGGGCCAGGCCCGAGGGCTACACCGAGGCAATCGAGACAGATGCAGGAATACGAGCGCAGGCGCACATTCGCCATCATCTCGCACCCGGACGCTGGCAAGACGACGCTGACCGAGCGGCTGCTGCTGGCTGGCGGGGCTATCCGCCTGGCCGGCGATGTAAAGGCGCGTGGCGACCGCAGGCGCGCGCGTTCGGACTGGATGAAGATCGAGCAGGAACGCGGCATCTCCGTGACCAGTTCGGTGATGATGTTCGAGAAGAACGACGTGATATTCAATCTTCTCGATACGCCGGGCCACGAGGACTTCAGCGAGGATACCTACCGGACACTTTCCGCCGTCGACAGCGCCATCATGGTGATCGATGCGGCCAAGGGCATCGAGGCGCAGACGCGCAAGCTTTTCGAGGTGTGCCGTCTGCGCGACATTCCGATCATGACGTTCGTCAACAAGCTCGACAGGGCAGGGCGCGAGCCGTTCGAGCTGCTCGACGAGCTGCAGGATTCGCTTGCGCTCGACATGTCTCCGCAGGTCTGGCCGATCGGCATGGGGACCGATTTTCACGGCTGCTACGATCTGGCGAACGACCTGTTCTATACCATGGGCGAGGACGGAAGTTCCGGGTTCGGACGCACGATCGAATGCTCCGGAATAGACGATCCCAAGCTCGATGAACTGGTCAAGGCGCCAGTGCTCGCTCAAGCCCGTGAGGAGATGGAGCTGGCGCAGGTCGGCTACACCGAGTTCGACCATGAGGCGTTTCTGGAAGGAAACCTGTCTCCCGCCGTCTTCGGCAGTGCGCTAAGGGAGTTCGGCGTCGGGGCGCTGCTCGACATCATCGGCAGCTATGCACCGCCGCCGCAGCCGGCCCCGACGGAGACCCGTGAAGTTGCGCCTTGTGAGAACAAGGTTTCCGGCTTCGTCTTCAAGGTTCAGGCGAACATGGATTCCAACCACAGGGACCGCGTGGCCTTCATGCGCCTGTGTTCCGGCCACTTCAAACGGGGCATGAAGCTGAAGCAGGTGCGCGTGGGAAAGGACCTGCTGGTGCACAGCCCAATCTTCTTCCTCGCCCAGGACCGCGAGATCGCGGAGACGGCAGAGCCCGGCGACATAATCGGCATTCCCAACCACGGGACCGTTCGGGTCGGTGACACGTTCACCGAGGGCGAGGAGCTGCGCTTCACGGGACTTCCCGTTTTTGCGCCCGAACTGCTGCGGCGTGTGGTTTTGTCGGATGCCACCAAGTCAAAGCAGTTGCGCAAGGCTCTGGAGGATCTCGCCGAGGAGGGCCTGGTGCAGGTCTTCCGGCCGACGGCCGGGGCGCATTGGATTATCGGCGTTGTCGGCCTGTTGCAGCTCGATGTGATGACCTCGCGGGCGCTGCAGGAGTACAAGATCGAAATCCGCGTGGAACCGCTGCCCTACCAGGTGGCGGTGTGGCTAAAGTCGGACGATGAGGCCAAGCTGACCACCTTCATCAAGTACCACACGAGCGAGGTGGTCCGGGACCGCTACGACAACCCCGTCTTCCTCGCCAAGAACGCTTGGGAGCTGGACTACAAGATCCAGAAGAACGAGGACATCCAGTTCCTCAAGACACGCGAGCTCTAGGCACTGAAGAGTTCTGTGACTGGTACGATCCTCACGTCGCCATAGCCGTTGAAGCGGGTGGCGGTGGCGATGGAGTAGGCGCCCATAGGGCCAAACTCCAGGTAATCGCCTTCGCAGATGTCGACCGGCAGCATGTACTGACCGGGCAGGCGGTCCAGGGGATCGCATGTGGGGCCGTACACCTGAAATTCGATCGTCTTGTCCGCAAACGTGTCCTCGCCGGCGCGGTGCCACGTGACGGACGGGCGCAATGTTGTCTGTGAGAACTCCATCAGCGTGCCGTATATTCCGTCTTGCAGGAATACCTCGTGCTGGCTCTGTCTTACGTGCTTCACCGGCACCAGAAGCGACATGCAGGACGCCACCATGGCGCGGCCTGGCTCGCATTCCAGCATTGGGGCCTTTGAGCCGAAGTTCTCCTTCACGGCGGCTTCGATCACCGCGAAGTAGTCTTCAAGCTCCGGCAGCTGATCGTTTTCGTAGGAGGCCGGGAAGCCTCCGCCTACATTCAGGGCAACCAGTTTGACACGGGCCTTGCGCGCGATTTTCGAAGCTTCGCGGATGTAACGGGCATAGGCCACGGGCTCGTAGCATTGCGAGCCCGGGTGGAAGGTGAGGGCGCATGAAAAGCCCGCTGCGCCGGCTGCCTTAAGAAGATCTGCGGCCGCGGCTGTCGTTGCACCGAACTTGGTGGAAAAGTCGTGGACGGCGGCCGTGCCATTGAGGCGGAAGCGGATGGCGAGTGTGGTTTCGCCCGGGTTGCAGATGACTTTGAGTTTTTCGAGTTCGGCCATATCGTCGACGGCAAAGCGCCGGACGCCATAGAGGTCGTAGGCCTGCGCGATCTCCTGCCTGGATTTGACCGGGTTATGGTAGTGGAATTCAGCACCCGGAAGCACCGCGCTGACGAGCTGCATTTCCTGGAGCGAGGCGACGTCGAACGTTCTGATTTCTTCGCGAGCGAGAACCTCGAGGACACGCGCGCTGTGATTTGCCTTCACCGCGTAGGTGACCTCGCCGGCAAACTCCCGCTGGAAGCGCCGGGCTTGCTCCTTCAGGTTTTGCCGGCTGAAGCAAAGGATCGGATCATGAGGCCGTTCCGCCTCCAGAAGTGCCAATGTTGACGGGTGAGCTCTATCGGCGATGAGCTGGTTCCCCTGGGCAATCTGCTCAAGGGCACTTTCGACACGTGCGAGATTCGCTATGGCCCCTTTCGCGTCGGGTCTTGCTGGAAAGCGTTCGATATTGCCCATTTCGGTGACGTCCATCGCGTTGATATCGAGATACATGAGACTAAGGCCCCGCCAGTGATGTGATGCGAGAAATGTGCCGGTTATGCCATTCGGAAAAAAGACTGCGAATTTTCCAAAAATCAACGAAACAAGTGTTGATTTGACGAGTATTCCGACATAGTGACGAATTCTGCCAATCCGCCTATTGAGGCTGCATGGATTTGACGCGTCAGGACAAGCAGTTGCTCGAACTGCTGAAGGTGAACGCCCGGGCTTCCGTTTCGGAAATCGCCCGCAAGTTGGGCGTTTCCAGAACAACCGTGCAAGATCGCATTTCGCGCCTAGAATCCCGAGGCGCAATCGCGGGCTATACGGTCCGTCTGGGCCCCGGAGTTCATAAGGGCGGGGTGACTGCTTACGTTATGATTGTCTTCGAACCCCAGCAGGCGGCGCGTGTTGTGACTGAACTCAAGACGATGGCGGCGATTGATACGCTGGAATCGGTCAGCGGCAAGATTGATCTGATGGCGAAAGTCACCGTGGAGAGCCCGGAAGAACTGGACCGCATGCTCGACCGGATCGGAGCCACGGACGGTATTCTCAGCACCGAGTCGGCTCTGGTGCTCTCCACCAAACTTGATCGCGCGAATGTGGCGTGAACGGCTCTCGCCTGAGCCATTATTCTGCTGTATCAGACAGGCAAGGGCGGCTTGAACAATTGAGAATTTGAAGGGTCTGATTGCATGAATTCGTGTGCACGCGCATTGGCGATTGTGTTTGCTGCCGTATTCTTGGTGGCAGAGATGTCGGGGGCGGCCGCCCAGACGCAGGTTCCGCGCTCGCGGGCGGAAATCGGACTTTCCTTTGCGCCTGTCGTGAAGTCGACCGCGCCAGCCGTGGTGAACATCTATACGCGCAAGGTCATCAAGCGCCGCCGCTATTCTCCGTTCGCCGATGACCCGTTCTTTCGCTATTTCTTCGGTGACCGGGGCCGTCGGCGCGAAAACTCCCGGCCGAACAGACGCGTGCAGAACTCACTGGGCTCCGGCGTCATCCTCCGGGCAAACGGTGTGATTGTCACCAACGAGCATGTGATTCGCGGCGGGGACGACATCATCGTCGTGCTGCCGGACAAGCGTGAACTGGAAGCAGAAGTCATGCTGCGCGATCCGCGCACCGATCTTGCCGTGCTGAAAGTCGACCTTCAGGACGAGCGGCTGCCGCGCCTGAAGCTGCGTGATTCCGACGAACTGCAGGTGGGCGACCTGGTGCTGGCGATCGGCAACCCGTTCGGCGTGGGGCAGACGGTGACGAGCGGCATCATCTCCGCGCTTGGCCGCACCAAGGTCACGCGCAACGACAACTATCAGTTCTTCATCCAGACCGACGCGGCGATCAATCCCGGCAATTCCGGAGGGGCGCTGGTAGACATGAACGGCAACCTGGTCGGCATCAACACCGCGATCTTCTCAAGATCCGGCGGCTCTCACGGCATTGGCTTCGCTATCCCGGCCAATATCGTGCGCACCGTCGTGGACAATGCGCTGGCCGGGCGCGAGAGGGTGCGTCGTCCCTGGGCCGGTGCCAGCTTGCAGGATCTGACACAAGACATCGCCGATTCCCTCGGCTTCTCCCGGCCTCAAGGCGCACTGGTACGCGTTCTTCACAAACAAAGCCCGATGCGTCTCGCCGGGATCCGGGTCGGCGATCTGTTGATCAGCCTTGGACCGAATGAGATTGCGAATTCCAAGGAGTTCGCCTCGCGCTTTGCCAACATGCCGCTTGGCGGCGATGTCCGCGTTGTCTACATGCGCAGCGGAGAAAAGTTCAGGGTGCGCGTTGCGCTCAAGCCGGCTCCGGAAGATCCGCCGCGCAACCTCACGCTGATCAAGGGGTATGCGCCCTTTGCCGGCGCCGAAGTCGGCAACCTGTCGCCAGCTCTGGCTGATGAATTGCGGATGGATCCGCGTGAGGTTGGTGTGGTCGTGACGACAGTCAAGGGCGGTCGCGCCCGCGAGATCGGCTTCCGCCGGCGGGACATCCTCAAAAAGGTCAACGGTGTCGTGATCAAGAGTGTCGAGGATCTTGTCCGGGCCGGAAAAAGCGATCCTGACTACTGGCAGCTCGATATCAAGAGGCGGGGCAGGCTGATCAAGCAAGAATTCCCCGGCTACTGAGCCTGGGCCGGTATGAATTCGCTGTTCGAAGCCGCCGGCCTGGATCAGGAAGCGCCGCGGCCCCTTGCTGACCGCCTGCGTCCGGAACGGCTGGAGAATGTTGTCGGCCAGGACCATCTCCTTGGTGCGAATGCGCCTCTGACGCGGATGCTGGATGCGGGCAGGCTCGGGTCCATCATCTTCTGGGGCCCGCCGGGCACAGGCAAGACCACGATCGCCCGGCTCCTGGCAGACCGCGTTGAGCTGGAATTCGTTCAGCTCTCGGCGATATTCTCAGGCGTGGCCGATCTCAGGAAGGCGTTCGAGACGGCAAAGCAGCGCCGGCTTTCAGGGCAGGGAACGCTGCTCTTTGTCGATGAAATCCATCGCTTCAACCGAGCACAGCAGGACGGCTTTCTGCCCTATGTGGAGGACGGCACGATAACGCTCGTCGGTGCCACGACGGAAAATCCGTCATTCGAGCTCAACCCCGCGGTCCTGTCTCGCGCGCAGGTCCTTACGCTGCGCAGGCTGGACGATCCTGCTCTGCAGCAGCTGATTGAGCGCGCCGAGACGCATACCGGCCGCGCTCTGCCGGTGTCGGAAGAGGGCCGTGCGGCTCTCCTTGCCATGGCCGACGGCGACGGCCGGTATCTGCTCAATCTCGTGGAAGAACTCTTCGCCGCTGTCCCGGACGGGGATGAGCCGCTGGACCGCGATGGTCTTGCGGAGATCGTGCAGCGCCGGGTCCCGCTCTACGACAAGGGGCAGGACGGCCACTACAATCTGATTTCCGCGCTGCACAAGTCTGTCCGGGGCTCAGATCCGGACGCCTCGCTCTACTGGCTGGCGCGGATGCTGACAGCGGGGGAGGACCCTCTCTATCTTGCCAGACGCCTTGTGCGGATGGCTGTGGAGGATATCGGCCTGGCCGATCCGCAGGCGCTGGTTCAGGCCAACGCGGCGACCGAGGCCTATCAGCTGCTTGGGACGCCGGAGGGAGAGCTTGCTCTGGCACAAGCTTGCCTCTATCTGGCAACGGCGCCGAAATCCAATGCCCAGTACGTCGCATTCAAGGGGGCGATGCGTGCGGCGAAGGATACAGGCTCGGTCGCGCCGCCCAAGCATATCCTGAACGCTCCGACCAAGCTGATGAAGGAGGAAGGCTACGGCGACGGCTATGCCTACGATCACGATCAGCCGGGCGCATTCTCCGGCCAGAATTACTTCCCTGACGGGATGGAACGTCAACAGTTCTATGATCCGCCGGAACGGGGCTTCGAACGGGAGATCCGCAAGCGGCTGGACTACTGGGCCAAGCTCAGAACTTCGCGATCCTGATGGCCTGCACCGAGCAGCGCCGGAATGTCCGCCTGTATCTCCCGGATCATGAAGTCGTAGAAAGTCCGCACTCGTGCCGCCTTCAACAGATCCTTGTGCGCCAGAATCCACATGCCGGTCGGATACTTCTTGAGCGGTTCGCTGATCCGTCCGAGGCGCTCGTCGTCGTCCCCCTGGCAACAGGGGAGGAGCACCAGGCCGAGCCCCCGTGCGGCGGCATCTGCCAGCGCCAGGAAAGAGTCCGCCGAGAAGATGATCCTGGCTTCAGGCAGCTCCGCGTGCAACCACCGGCCCGCGGGGGACCCCCACAAGGCGTCGTCGGGGCCGAGCCAGGGCTGTTCTGAGAGCGGTGTCTCCTGATGCTCCCGCCAGTAGTCGTGTGCGGCGTAGACCGCGAAGAGGAAATCGGACACCCGCACACCGGAGAGCCGATCCGGCGCGTACCGGGATGGTCGAATGGCCACGTCGGCATCCCGGCGGGTGAGACTCAGCAGCTGGCTTGTCAGGCTGAGTTCCAGGGTGATGTCCGGGTAACTTTCCTTGAATTTTGCCAGATGCCGGCTGACCAGGGAGACAAGGATCGAATCCGTGGTCGTGACCCGCACGGTTCCCTCAAGTTTCAACTCCTTGCCGGCAAATCTCCGTTCCAGACCATCTATGGTTTCTTCAATGGTTTGAGCAGCTTGCAACAACTGCTGGCCATCCGGATTCAGGACGTAGCCAGACCTTAGCCGGTCAAAGAGCCGGACACCCTGACGCTCCTCCAGGGCATTGATCCTGCGCAGCACAGTCGAGTGCGTGACGCCAAGGCTTCTGGCTGCCGCGGCAACGGATTTGCTGCGGGCCACCACCAGCACATAGTGCAGATCCTGCCAATTCATCTTGTGCATTTGTGCACAATAGTACTGCAATTTTAGCGACTGGTTGATTCAAAAAACACAGCTAGACTCCAAAAACGGGCTGAGAAGTTCCACGAGCACCATTTTGGGAGGATCAAATGAGACGGACAATCACCACCTTGTTGGTCGCCGCTGGCGTCGCGCTCACCACCAATGTCGTCATGGCGGACGGGCACAGCGCCGCTCTCGAGAAGGCCATCAAGTCGCGGAAGGGCCTGATGCAGATCTATTCATTCACGCTCAGCGGCCTTGGCGCCATGGCCAAGGGTGAAAAGGAATATGACGCGAAGTTGGCCGCTTCCCTGGCGGGTGCGCTTGAAAACGCGTCCAAGTCAAGTATTGGCGCCATGTGGCCTCAGGGCTCCGACAGCACCGCCATGCCCGGCAAAACACGTGCGAAGGTGGAAGCCTGGACCACGTATCCCAAAGTTGCCGAAGCCCAGAATGCGCTGTTGAAAGCGTCAGCGGCTCTTGCTGCCGGGGCCGGCGACGGGAAAGACGGACTGGGTGCCTTGGTCGGCGCAGTGGGCAAGTCTTGCGGCGGTTGCCACAAGCCGTTCCGCGAAGAGAAGAAATAGCAGAATTGCTTCACAAGGCGGTCGGACGCAGTGGTCGCTGTAGAGGTCGGACCCCGGTTAGCTCTCGGTATCGTCAATGAGTTCTTCGTAACCGCATGAGCGAGCTGTTCGCATCCAAGCGCGTTGTAAGAATCGTAGAAGAAACAAAGACTTATATCGATTTTTCAAAGTGCAAGGATTTGGCGCAGTTCGCCGCCTCGGCCCACAGAACGTAGAGAGCACCTGCAGGTGGGTGCAAATGTCCCGGCGCGGCAACTGACGGTCTGGACGCCTGCCCCCGGAGATGACAGGCCCCGCCTGCAGCTTGCGTCGGCGGGGCCTGTCTACCGTCCTCCGCTCAAACCCTGGGCGGCCGCCAGAACCTTGTCGACGTGACCTGGCACCTTCACCTTGCGCCAGATTTCCGCGATCTTGCCTTCGGCATCTATCAGATAGGTGGCGCGCTCGATGCCCATGTACTTCCTGCCGTACATGTTTTTCTCCACCCACACACCATAGGCTTCGATCGTCTGTTTCTCCTCGTCTGCGCCAAGTGTGATCGCCAGGTCGTGCTTGCCGGCAAATTTCTCGTGGGATTTCAGGCTGTCCGCTGAAACGCCGATCACCTGTGTGTTGGCTGCATCGAACTGTGCCTTGGCCTGGGTGAAGGCAATCGCCTCCTTGGTGCAACCGGGGGTGTCGTCTTTTGGATAGAAATACAGAACGACATTCTTGCCCTTCAGCTGGCTGAGGCTTAGGGAGGTTGCTTCCCCGACGGGAAGATTGAATTCCGGCGCCTGTTCGCCGACTGCCAAGGTGGTGCTCATTGACGGACATCCTTTTGACTTTTTCGAGGATCACAGATGATTTGGTAACGTTAATGATCCTATACAAGATCATTGGGGATCCGCGGTTTTTTGGGTATAGTTGGCGCGGAGGTGGATGGGCTGCAACCAATTGATCCGGGCAACGGCAGGCGAGCGCAAATGCGCTGTGAACTGGGCCCTGCCGACCCTTGATTGCCGGTTGCCGGCTTGGCCGTCTCGACGCCGAAAGAGCAATAGGTGGTTGGTTTGCGGCAGCGTATCGCAAAAGTAGCGCTGGTCGGCCTCGCTGCATGCGTGGTCGTGGGCGCTGTTTTGGCTGTTGTCGCCTACTGGCGCCTGTCGCAAGGTCCGGTTTCCCTCTCGTTTCTTTCCGACAAGATCCGCAGCACGATCAGCCAGGGCCTGGGGGGGCTGCCCGTCGAGATTGCCGACATTGTTATCGAGCGCGATACCAAGACCGGGCGCACCAGCGTCAGGGCGCGTGACCTCAGGCTCTTTGATGCTTCCGGTTCCCTCATCGCAAAGGCGCCGCGTGCGACGATTGAGCTCAAGGGTGGCGAGCTTCTGAAGGGAAAGGTCGTGCCGATCGGCCTGAGACTGATCGGGCCCAACATCAGGGTCCGGCGGATGGAAAGCGGGGAAATCCGTCTCGGTTTCGGGGATGCTGGATACGGGCTGAGGGGGTCGGTGGACAGCGTGACCGGCAAGGGCGATGCCCTGGCGCCGGCCGGTCAGGTTATCTCCCAGAGCTCGGGCAAGAGCGATGTGCAAGGCTCTCAGACCTTGGAAGACAACACGGGACTGATTGATTTCATCAAAGCGGAATTCCTCTCTGACACCGGCGACAGCGCTGCTGCGACGATCCGGTCCATCTCCATTTCCCAGGCCGCCGTCTCGCTCTACGACGAAACCAACAAGGCCATCTGGAATGCGCCTGAGGTCAATCTGGCGTTCAAGAAGGTTGCCTTCGGCGCCTCGTTGTTCGTCGACGGGCTGATCGCGAGTTCAGGCGCGCCATGGCGGGTCGATATGGTTGCGAACTATCGCCGGCAGTCCGGAGACTACTCCCTGACGGCTCGGTTCCACGATCTGATCCCGGCAAATCTGTCCCGCCAGGTCTTCGTATTGTCCAAGCTCACCCGGGTGCGCCTGCCGCTATCTGGGCGGCTTGACGTGGAACTTGATCCCGACGGGGGGATAAAGACGGCGAGCGCCGAACTCTCGGCAGCCGCCGGCAGACTGGGTTTCCCCGATGTCCTGAGCCAGCCTGTTCGCGTCGATGAGGGCTTGTTGCGCCTGAACTGGGAACCTGAAACCCGCAGCATCAAGGTCCGTGACTCCGTCATTGTCGCCAGCGGCGCCCAGTCCGCCCTGAACGGGCGAATCTCCCCGCACTGGACGAAGAACGGGCAGGTCGACACGGTGTCCTTCGATCTCAAGACCCGGACCGCACCTGTGGCGGAAAAGGTTTTCGGCTCGGTCGACCGCGTGGATGTGAAGGGCACCGCATATCTTGATCGCGGACAGGTCGATGTGGAAGACCTGCTGATCATGTCCGGCAAGGCCGGCATGAGAATGCGGGGCTCGTTTGCCGACGGCGGCCAGGCCATGTCCATCAAGCTGGCAGGCCGCATCCATCAGATGCCTGTGCAGATGCTGCGCAACATCTGGTCGCCGATCGTCGCGCCGTCAGCGCGGGAATGGGTTGCCGGAAACATTCCGAAGGGGCGGCTGACCGGCGGCACCTTCGTTATTGATATCCCCGGTGAAATGCTGGCCGCAACACTGGAGAAGCAGATACCGTTGCCGGACAGCGCGGTGCAGGTAGATGCCGATTTTGCCGGTGTCACGTCGAACTACTTCGAGGGGCAGCCACCGTTTGAAAACCTTAGCGGCAAGATCCTGATCACCGGCGACCGCATGGCGCTTGCTTCGCTCAACGGCGTGATCCGCGATGCGGCGGGCCATAGAGTGCAGGTGGTGAAGGGCCGTATGGACATCACCCGTCTCGCCGCGCCGATCAGTAACGGCGACTTCAGGGTCAGTCTGAAAGGATCGTTGAAGTCATTTTTCGATCTGGCCGACCGCAAGCCCCTAAGGTTCCTGTCCGAAGCCGGTTTCGACCCAAAGGGGGCAAGCGGCGGGGTGGCGATGGATCTGAGGGTCCGGCTGCCGCTGACCTCCGACAGGCCCGAGGGGGCCACCAAGGTGTCGGCAAACGTGCAGCTTTCGGACCTGACGGTAAAGAATGCGGCGCGCGAACTGGACCTCACGGACGGCCGGCTCAAAATGGCGATCAGCAATGACGGGGTCAAAGGGAGCGGGCCGATCAAGCTGGCCGGAATTCCCGCAACCCTGGAATGGTCGAGACGCATCAAGCCGACCAGTCTTCAGTCTCTGACCCTGAAAACCACCCTGAGCGCAACGCAGCGCCAGGCCCTGGGCATCGATATCTCAAAGTTCATTACCGGCCCGATCAAGTTCACTCTCCAGGGTAGCAGCCGGAAAGGGGATATCGAAAAGATCAACATCAGTGCGGACATGTCCCGGACGCAAATCCGCTTCGATGCAATCCAGTGGCGTCATATCGGAGCTGCAGGAACCTCCGCTGCGTTCGATGCCGATTTTTCCGATCCGAAGCTCATACAGATTTCCAACCTGAACATGAAAGGCAAGGGTTTCCTCACGCGGGGCAAGATGACCCTCGCGGCAAACGGCGAGATGCTCTCGGCTGAGCTGCCGACGGTACACCTCGGCGCGAACAACCGGTTTGGCATCCGCATGAAGCGCGAAACCGGCGGAAAGTTGGTGCTGGACATTGATGGGCAGACCTTTGATGCCCGGCCCATGATTGCCTCCCTGTTTGACGAATCCACCGGCCGTTTCACCCCGTCCGACGGGCAGTCGGTCGATGTGAGGGCGAGGTTCAATTCGGTCTATGCCTACCGCAACCAGCATCTGGTGAACGTGCGCACCGTGGCGTCGGCGCGCGGGCAGGCGCTACAGTCGATGCGCCTGTCCGGGATATTTGCCGACAGAACGCCGCTCGACATTGTCATCGAACCGCAGAATGACGGATCGCGGATCATGAGCGTGACTTCCCGCAATGCGGGCGCGGCGCTTCGGGCGTCAAATCTTTATTCGAAGGTGCAAGGCGGAAATCTGCAATTCACGGCCAATCTTGGACGGCCCGGGGAGGGCACGATCAGGCGCGGAGATCTCAGCGTGCACCGGTTCGTCGTGGCTGACGAACAGCAGCTTGCCCAGTTCAGGCGGGATCCGAATGCCAACCGCGCGAGCGAGCCGCTGGTTTTCGACAAGTTGACCTTGCCGTTCGCGGTCGACCGGGAGTTCGTCCGGATCGGGGATGCGAGGGTTCAGGGACAGGCTGTCGGCGCACTGGCCAAGGGCTCGATCCGCAAGGCCGATGGGAGGCTTTCCATTGGCGGAACCCTGATACCGGCCTATGGGCTCAACTCCGCCCTGTCGAACTTCCCGCTGCTGGGCTTGCTCATCGCCGGCGGCAAGGACGAAGGGGTCATCGGGCTGACGTTCGGACTTGAAGGCACGATGAAGCGTCCGGAACTGAAGATCAATCCGGTGTCCGCGCTGGCGCCGGGGCTTCTGCGCAAGATGTTCGAGTTCAGCGGTCGTGGGGCGCTGGATCAGAAAAAGCCGCGCAAGCTCGGCCGTGAATCGGTTGAGGAGAACCGCTAAACCGGCTGAAGAAGCGCGTGCTTCTTTTTTCCGAATGACAGCTTGATTACACCATCCGCATTGGCGTCCGCGGTGGAAAGCTCCATGCGCTCGTCGGAGACAGGCTTGTCGTTGACCTTGATCGCCCCGCCTTTGATGTGGCGCCGGGCCTCTCCGTTGGATGCAGCAAGACCGGATGCGACCAGCGCTGTAAGGAGGCCTGGCTGGGCGCTCAGGTCATGCGAGAATGTCGGCAGGCCTTCCGCAGCAGCGCCCTGTTCAAATGTCTGGCGCGCGGTTTCCGCCGCTGCATCAGCCGCCTCCCGGTTGTGCACAAGTGCGGTGATCTCGGTCGCCAGGATCTTTTTGGCGTCGTTCAGTTCGGCGCCCTGCAGGGCCTCCAGGCGTGCGATTTCGGCGAGATCCATGGTGGTGAAGAGCCGCAGAAACCGCCCGACATCCGCGTCTTCGGTGTTGCGGAAATACTGCCAGAACTCATAAGCACTCAACATGTCCTCGTTGAGCCATACGGCACCGGAGGCAGACTTGCCCATCTTCGCGCCGGATGCCGTAGTGAGCAGGGGCGAGGTAAGGGCGTGGGCCTGATTGCCCTCGACACGGCGTGTGAGTTCCATGCCGTTGACAATGTTGCCCCACTGGTCCGATCCGCCCATCTGCAGCGTGCAGCCATAGCGGCGGTTCAGCTCCAGATAGTCGTATGCCTGGAGGATCATGTAGTTGAACTCCAGGAACGTCAGTGGCTGCTCGCGATCGAGGCGCAGCTTCACCGAGTCGAAGGTGAGCATGCGGTTAATGGTGAAATGCGGGCCGTAGTCGCGCAGGAACGATATGTAGTTCAGGTCCTTCAGCCAGTTATCATTGTTGACCATGATGGCATCTGCAGGCCCGTCACCGAATGTCAGGAACTTGTCGAAGATCTTGCGGATGCCGGCCATGTTCTCGTTGATCTGGCCGTCCGACAGAAGCTTTCGGCTTTCGTCCTTGCCCGACGGATCCCCGACTTTCGTCGTGCCACCCCCCATCAGGGCGATCGGCCTGTGGCCGGTCTGCTGCATCCAGTAGAGGATCATGATGGGCAGCAGCGAGCCGGCGTGCAGACTGGTCGCGGTGCAGTCAAAACCGATATAGCCCGTGATGATGCCTTCAATAGCGGCATTGTCGAGCCCATCTGGATCGGAACATTGATGAATGAAGCCGCGCTCCTGAAGGATGCGCAGGAAATCGGACTTGAATTCAGGCATTGGCTTTGAGGATTCTTAAACCTGGTGTGGGAAGTTCCGGGGCTCTTACCACGGGAGTTGCGGATGGCGGAAGTGCTCAGGGCGATCGGCCTGATGAGCGGGACATCAATGGATGGCATTGATGTCGCCCTGCTCGAAACGGACGGGGAAAATGCCGTCCGAGCGGGTGCGGGCGCAACATACCCCTATACGCCATCAGAGCGCCAGCTGATCGCGGCCGCGCTTCATGATGCAGCAGATCTACGCGAACGGAACGAGCGCCCTGGCGCGGTGTCGGCAGCCGAGAGCATGATCACCGGGGCCCACGCAAAGGCCGTGGAGCGGTTCCTGGTTGAACAGCGACTTACCGCGGCAGAAATCGATCTCGTGGGCTTCCACGGCCAGACCGTGGTGCACCGGCCCGATGAGCGGCTCACCGTGCAGATTGGGTCCGGCGGTGACCTCGCAAGGGAGACCGGGATACGCGTTGTCGCAGACATGCGCGCCGCCGACGTGGCGGCGGGTGGGCAGGGGGCGCCGGTCGTGCCGGTCTATCACAGGGCAATGGCGCGGGCGCTGAACTTGCCGTCCGCTGTCTTCGTCAACATTGGCGGGGTGAGCAATGTGACCTACGTGGGTGACGATGGCGGTCTTCTCGCCTTCGATACCGGGCCCGGCAATGCGCTGATCGACGACTGGGTCGCCTGCCAATCCGAAGCAGCAGTGGATTATGGGGGCAGGATCGCCGCTGCAGGCCGGGGGGCTTTTGAACCGTCCACCTTGGGCCGCATGCTGAGCAACCCCTACTTCGATGTTCCTCCTCCGAAGTCCCTCGACCGCAATCATGCCTGGAACCCGGATCTTGAGGGGCTGACCATTGAAGCGGGCGCTGCGCTTCTGACGACATTCACAGCAGCATCGATCGCACGCAGTTCTGAGTGGTTTCCGGGCGCGCCTGCGGAATGGTTGATCTGCGGGGGCGGGCGGCACAATGCCGAACTGATGCGGCTCCTCAAGGTGCACATCAACGGACCCGTGTCCGCGGCAGACGAGCACGGCCTTGACGGTGACGCGATCGAAGCGCAGGCCTTCGCCTATCTGGCGGTGCGTGCTCTCCGAAGCCTGCCTCTCACCTTTCCCGGGACGACCGGTGTGCCGGAACCGCTGACGGGTGGTGTGATCTTCGAGCCCTAGACCTTCCCGTCGGCGACAAGGCGCTGGTCGAGGTAACCCACGGTCACATCCATCAGCTCTTCAAGCTTGCCTTCGAAGAAGTGGTTGGCGCCGTCGATGACCTCGCTGTCGATCACGATGCCCTTTTGCGTCTTCAGCCGTTCCACCAGCTTGTTCACATCCTCCAGCGGCGTCACCGAATCATTGTTGCCGTGGACGAAAAGTCCCGAGGCCGGGCAGGGCGCGAGGAACGAAAAATCGTAGTGATTGGCCATGGGGGCGAGTGACAGGAATCCGTCAATCTCCGGCCTGCGCATGAGCAGCTGCATGGAGATCCAGGCACCGAATGACACGCCGGCGATCCAGCAGGTGCGTGCGTCTTTGTTGAACGTCTGCAGCCAGTCCAGCGCCGCGGCAGCATCCGACAGCTCGCCTGCGCCATTGTCATACATGCCCTGGCTGCGGCCCACGCCGCGGAAATTAAAGCGCAGAACCGAGAAATCCCGCTGGGCAAAAGCATAGTAGAGCGCGTGCACGATCGGATTGTTCATCGTACCGCCAAACTGCGGATGGGGGTGCAGCAGGATTGCGATCGGAGAATTTGGGGTCTTGTTCTCGTGATAGCGCGCTTCGATGCGTCCGGCAGGGCCGTTGAAGATGACCTCGGGCATGGTGTTCCTATCGTTCGGTGGGTCCGGGGAGCCAGTCCGGTGCTCTTATGCAAGATGCGATCCGTCGCCAGGAATGGCACTCGAAATTCGATCTGGAATAGTCGCGCGTAATAGTTGACTTCCCTAGTCAGGAAATATATATCCCACCTTAGAATTGTTCAAAGGTGTCAGGACGAGACTGCTGATAGGGCAGCAATGCTGACATTTCAGGCGCTCTGATAGCACGAAAGGGCAGGCGAAAGGCAAGCTCTAGTTTGCCAAATTCCGTGCTAGCAGAGCAAAAGAAGGTGGACGGTGGTCAATGAAGCTATCGACAAAGGGCAGGTACGCGGTCATGGCCATGGCCGACATCGCTCAGCAGGGCGACGAAAGACCGATTTCGCTTGCAGACATCTCCACGCGACAGGGCATAAGCCAGGCCTTTCTGGAACAATTGTTTGTAAAACTTCGCAAGAACGGTCTCGTCGACAGCGTGCGTGGACCTGGCGGCGGCTACCGACTAGCGAAAGATCCTGACGTGATGCAGATCGTCGAGATCATTTCGGCGGTGGATGAGCCGCTACAGATCACGCGATGCCAGGGAGATGCCATCGAAGGGTGTGTTGCGGGCGGAAAATGTGTCACGCACGAGCTCTGGGCGGCGCTCGGGCGGCAAGTTTACGGATTTCTCGCAGCAGTAACCCTGGGTGATGTGGTCGGCGGACGAAATCTGGCGCTGGCTGCGAGCGTGCGCCGGGCGAAGGCGCCGACGGTCAGGTCGCAGGCATGAAGCGCATCTATCTTGACCATAACGCGACCAGTGTGCTCCGTCCGGAGGCGCGGTCTGCCATGATTGCGGCCATGGATGCTGGCGGCAATCCGTCTTCAGTGCATGGTGAAGGCCGCGAAGCCCGCAAGCGGTTGGACCTGGCACGCGAGCAGGTGGCAGGCCTCGTAGGCGTGCGTCCGGACATGGTGGTGTTCACCTCGGGTGGCACGGAAGCCAACAATCTCGCGCTGCATGGCGCACCGGTGGACCGGGTCATCGTCGCGGCTACGGAACATCCCGCCATCCTTGAAGCCGGTCGGCTCGGGAACAAGGCGTTAAAGGTCGTGCCCGTGGATGCAGACGGTATTGTCGATCTTCAGCGGCTGGAAGACGTTCTCGCGGCAGACCGGCGCCCGGCGCTGGTATCAGTCATGCTGGCCAACAACGAAACCGGCGCAGTTCAGCCGGTGCAACAGATTGCCGAAATTGCTAGGAAGCACGATGCACTGGTGCACACTGACGCTGTGCAGGCGGCCGGCAAGATCGAGGTCTCGTTCCTCCTGCTCGGCGTGGATTTGTTGACGATCACCGCACACAAGTTCGGCGGGCCGCAAGGCGCAGGGGCCCTGGTTGTGCGCGACGGCCTTGACGTGATGCCGCTGGTGACCGGAGGAGGCCAGGAACTGAAGCGGCGCGGCGGCACGGAGAACGTGGTGGCTATCGCCGGATTTGGTGCCGCCTGCGAGCAGGCCGCCGAGGGCTTGGCCAAGGCGCCTGATGAGGTGCGGTCGCTGCGTGACCGCCTGCAGGTCGGCATCGCCACCGTGACGCCGGAGGTGCAAATTTTCAGCGGCGGGGCCGACAGGCTGCCCAATACGCTCTGCTTTGCGCATCCCGACATGAATGCCGAGATGATGCTGATCTCGTTTGACCTTGATGGCATCGCCGTTTCCTCCGGGTCGGCGTGCTCGTCGGGGAAGGTCAACACCTCGCACGTGCTGGAAGCAATGAATGTTGCGCCGGAGCTTGCAAAAGGCGCTATCAGGGTGAGCCTTGGGTGGAATTCCACCGTAGAAGATATCGAACGTTTCACTGAAGTCTGGACCAAGATTGCCGAGCGCCACGGCGCCCGGAAAGCTGCCTGATAAGAGAGAACCTAAATGGCCGATCTTGAAACAATTGAGCGTGTCAAAGAAATCGACGTCGACAAGTACAAGTATGGCTTCTCGACCGAGATCGAGAGCGAGCTTGCGCCCAAGGGCCTGTCGGAAGACATCGTCCGCTATATCTCGGCCAAGAAGGACGAGCCGGAATGGATGTTGGAATGGCGCCTTGATGCCTTCCGCCGCTGGCAGACCATGGAGGAGCCGGACTGGGCGCGAGTCGACTATCCGAAGATCGACTTTCAGGACCTGCATTACTACGCGGCGCCCAAGACGACGGAAGGGCCGAAGTCACTGGACGAGGTCGATCCCCAGTTGCTGGAAACCTACGCCAAGCTGGGTATTCCGCTGAAAGAGCAGGAAATTCTGGCTGGCGTGCGAAAGCAGGGCGAGCCGAGCCAGCTCGATGACGTGGAAGGCCAGAGCTACACGTCCGGCAAGGTGGCGATCGACGCGGTGTTCGATTCGGTCTCTGTCGTGACGACCTTCAAGGAAGAGCTGGCCAAGGCCGGTGTCATCTTCTGCTCGATCTCGGAGGCCATCAAGGAACATCCCGAACTGGTCAAGAAATACCTGGGCTCTGTTGTTCCTCAGTCGGACAATTTTTACGCGACACTGAACTCGGCCGTCTTCTCTGACGGCTCCTTTGTCTACATCCCCAAGGGCACGCGCTGCCCGATGGAGCTGTCGACCTATTTCCGGATCAACGAGGAAAAGACCGGCCAGTTCGAACGTACACTGATCATTGCCGATGAGGGCTCATACGTCAGCTACCTGGAAGGCTGTACGGCGCCGATGCGCGATGAGAATCAGCTTCACGCGGCCGTCGTCGAACTCGTCACCATGGATGATGCGGAGATCAAGTATTCTACCGTGCAGAACTGGTATCCCGGCGACGCGGACGGGAAGGGCGGCATCTACAATTTTGTTACCAAGCGCGGCGACTGCCGCGGCAAGAACTCCAAGATCTCCTGGACGCAGGTCGAAACCGGCTCGGCCATTACCTGGAAGTACCCATCTTGCATCCTGCGTGGCGACAACTCGCAAGGAGAGTTCTACTCCATCGCAATCTCCAACGGCCGCCAGCAGGTGGACAGCGGAACGAAGATGATCCACCTCGGCAAGAATACCTCCAGCCGGATCATCTCCAAGGGCATATCGGCGGGCCGTTCGTCCAACACCTATCGCGGTCTGGTTTCGGCGCACCGCAAGGCGACCGGCGCGCGGAATTTCACGCAGTGCGATTCGCTGCTGATTGGCGATCAGTGCGGGGCGCATACGGTGCCCTATATCGAAGCGAAGAACTCAACGGCGATCTTCGAGCACGAGGCGACAACGTCCAAGATTTCCGACGACCAGATGTTCTACGCCCAGCAACGCGGACTGAACGAGGAAGAGGCTGTCGCCCTCATCGTCAACGGCTTCGTCCGCGACGTCCTCCAGCACCTGCCGATGGAGTTCATGGCGGAAACCCAAAAGTTGATCGGCATCAGCCTGGAGGGCAGCGTTGGGTAGAAAGCGGTTTTTCCAGCACGCCCGATCGTCATCACCGGGCTTGACCCGGTGATCCAGAGCGATGGGGGGAGAAGGTGGCGGCTTATCTCTACATCCTGGCGAGCGAAAGAAATGGAACCCTATACGTTGGCGTCACTGCCGACATCCGGCGGCGATCTTTTCAGCACAAGGAAGGGTCCGTGGAGGGGTTCACCAAGAGGTACGGAGTAGGATTGCTGGTTCACATTGAGAGGTTTGAGGATGTCCGCAGCGCGATCCAGCGTGAAAAGAACATCAAGAAATGGCCTCGGAAATGGAAACTTGCATTGATTGAAGAGAACAACCCGACTTGGCGGGATCTGTATGAGGATCTGAATGCCTGACCTGTCATAGCTTCAGTACGAAGCAAGCAGACGCGACACCGGCTCTGGATTGCCGGGTCAAGCCCGGCAATGACGAACAGAGAGTTAGAGACGAAAGAAAACACTAATGAGTATGCTCGAGATCAAGAACCTGCACGTGAAGATCGAGGACGAGGATGCGGAGATTCTCCGCGGCATCGATCTCACGGTGAATCCCGGCGAGGTGCACGCCATCATGGGGCCGAACGGTTCCGGGAAATCAACGCTCTCCTACGTGCTTTCAGGCAAGGAAGACTATGAGATCACCGAAGGTTCGATCACCTATAATGGCGAAGACCTGCTGGAAATGGATGTTTCCGAACGGGCGGCGGCCGGTGTCTTTCTGGCCTTCCAGTATCCCGTCGAAATCCCCGGCGTGCCCACCATGACCTTTTTGAAGGAAGCCATGAACGCCCAGCGCAAACAGCGCGGCGAAGATGAGCTGACGACACCGGATTTCATCAAACGGGTTCGCGCCGCTGCGGCTGATCTGAAGATTGACTTCAACATGCTGAAACGCCCGGTCAATGTCGGATTCTCCGGCGGTGAAAAGAAACGCGCTGAAATCCTGCAGATGTCGCTGCTGGAGCCAAAACTCTGTGTGCTCGACGAAACCGATTCCGGTCTCGACATCGACGCGCTGAAAGTGGTGTCCGATGGCGTCAACATGCTGCGCGACCCCAACC
>JBCCEL010000044.1:0-24692 GCA_039030315.1 Pseudomonadota bacterium | reverse complement strand
GCCTGTGCACCAGTGGTCGCCACGCCAAGCGCAACACCACCAAGCAGAGCACGCCGAAGCCACTTGCTGTTCGTCATTATGGTTTCTCCCACAATCCTTAAGTTTAAAGTCCTGTCCCCCGCCCCACGAGCAACCGGTTACGGATGGACTGGAAATGCACGAGTCATTTCGCACACTGCATTTCTCCCAATTCGACCCTTCGAAATCAACCTGAGAGACGGTTCGATTGTGACAATTTCTCCAGATGTGTCCAAAATGACACAAATGGCTGCCAGGTCCGGATGGGGCGAAAAGTAAGGCGGCTAAGCGCTAAATTCGGCCGCTGCGGAAGAAATTGGCGCCAGAGTTTCAGCGGCTTCGACAAGATAGGGCTTGAAGTTTCGCCATCTGCCAACCGAGGACGAATAGATCGGCTGCCGGACCTGATAAACACTCGACGTATCGACATGGCTTTCAGTTTCGGTGAACGCCATGCATTTGGAATTCCAGGGTAATTCAAGCTCTTCAAGCAGATCCCGGACGCTCTGCTCAGGCGCGTGGATCAGGTTCTCATATTTCAGCAGATGAAAGGTATCCGGAATCATGCGGCGCCAATGTTCTGCCAGCCTCTCGGTCTGCAGCTGCCGGTGTGCGATGTGTTCCATACTCAGCGCAAAAGCCTGTCCGTCCGGTAGGCTGGCCGCAAAGCAGGAAATGCAGATATCCAGGGGTTCCCGGCTGCAGTAGACGAATCTGGCATGCGGGAAAGCCCGGCTCAAAAGGCCCACGGAGTGAATGTTGCGCAAGGACTTGTCGATGAGCACGTTTGCGACGTCGTGCCGCTCTGCGAGTTCTGCAACGCAGGATTCGGCGAATTGGCGCAACTGCGCATCTTCCCAACCCGCCGCATTCAGCTCGCCTCCCTCTGCGCCACCCAGTGCTTTTTCGACCAGACCGGTTTCTCCGGCGCCGAGCACCATCGGGTGACTTGCCAGAATCTGATGTACAAGCGTCGACCCCGACCTTGGCATGCCGACAATGAAGACAAGCTTCGCCTCGCAGCCGGCTGGCGAACCGGCCTGAAACCATGAACGCGAGTAGGCTTCGAGTATGCCGCTGACCAGGTTGCGGTGCTTCTCCGGATCGTAACGGACTGTGCGTGCGCGAAGCTTATTGGCGGCCCTGAACTGTTCAAACGCCTGGTCAAAGTCGCCGCTTCTCTCATAATGCCTGCCGAGCGCAGCATGCAGTGCCTCCGATTTCAAACCGTCCAAACCATCTGCCTGCAGCAGCAGAGACGCCCTGGAAACGTCGCGATCCGTCAGCCGCTCCATCAGGGCCAGCATCTGGTAAACCTCAGGTGGCTCCTGGCCCAGGTCCAGGACCTTTCGGAGATGGGACTCAGACTTATCGAACTTGCCCTCAAGCTGATAAATATGTCCGAGTCTCCGGTGCGCCAGCGCGAAGTCCGGATTGAGCTGAAGCGCTGCCAGATACAGCTCCCTGGCATCGCCGTAGCGGGACAACTTTTCGAGTGCGCTCGCATGATCGCGGAAGAGTTTTGCACTTTTCCCACCCGGCGTGCCGGCCGCCTGCTCAAAATAGGGCAGTGACGCAGCATACTCGCCGGAGGCTGCAAGGGCGCAGGCGAGGTTGTGAACAGCGCTTGCCGAAGCCGGCTGTAAATCGGCAGCACGCCGGAAGGCTTCCGCGGCCGAGCGGTAGCTCCTGGTCTGCATCAGGCAGATGCCGAGATTCGAGAACGCGCTGAAATTGTCAGGCCTTCCTGCAGTGACAATCCGAAGATGCTGGATGGCCTCGGCAGGCTGTCCCATTCTGCTCAGACAGGCCCCCGCCACCAAGTGAGCATCCGGATTGTCCGGCATGAGCTTCAGGCATTGCCGCGACAATCGGACTGCCTGTTCGGGCTGATTGGCGTTCAGTGCCTCTATGGCCATGCGGAGAGTCTTGGCAAACTGCTGGCTGGTCATGATCTTTTTGCACTTCACGGGCAGGTGCGGACACCGGATTGGCCAGATTGCACATTATGACGGTCTTGCCTATTCGCAAGTGTGCACCTATCAGGTTCCGAGTTTTGACCGCTGAGCTCAATCCTGCTGAAATCAAAAGAGATTCGAGAAGAGCCGGGGCCAATGGCGAAATGAAGGTGCGCACTATATGGCTGATACTCTTGGCCTGCCCGTTGCTTGCAACGCTTGGCATCTGGCTGCTGTTCGTCCAGTCCGGCTATCTTGAAAAATCCCTGAAAACCGGCATCGATGCCTCGCTTGCGGCGATTGAGCCCGAGCCTCGCTGGGCCCGGGTCAGCCTGGACGGACGGGAGGCAACGCTGCGGGGCCAGGCGCCGGATGCCGACGCCATCGAAAAGGTTCGCAGCGCAATAGCGCTGACCCCCGGAATCAGAGCCGTGCAGAATCTGGCCCGTGTCCGGGCCTGGGGCAACCTTAAAGCGCCAACCGTCACCCGCATGGAAACCAACAGCAGAACGCCGGTGGTCACGGGAACCTGGCAGGGGGACATTGCCGATGGTCTCAGCGTGGAGATTGCCGGTCGTCTGTTTGTCCTCGGCGAGGATCGGGAGTTGAGCGCGGAAGGTACGTCCTGGTCGCTGGCGGTTCCGGATCCTCTGGCCGACGGCGCCTATGATTTGAATGTGACGATCTGGAAGGCGGAAGACAGCGCCGCCGACGTGACCGACGACGACCTGGAGATTGACACGCAACCCCCGCCGCCGCCTGTTGTGACGGCGCTTTCGACAAACCGGGCCAGGCCGGTTATCTCCGGATCCTGGCCACACGAGGAAGCGGTGGGCCTGGAGATCACCATCGCGAACCGGACGTACCGTCTTGGGCGCGACCGGGAACTGAAAGCCGGAGCTGACGGCACCTGGGAGTTGAGCCTGCCGGTGGCGGTCGAGGATGGCACCACGGAAGTGGCTGCGACAGCAATTGATGCGGTAGGCAACCGCGCTGTGGATACGTCATCTGGAGAACTGCGGATCGACGTCACGCCGCCGTTGACGCCGACGGTCAACTCATTTGAGACCAGCCGGAGTTTCACCCTGACCGGGACCTGGGCGGAGAGCGACGCAGTTGAGCTGAGTGTCCGGTTGGACGGGAAACTGTATCTCTACAAGCTCGATCCTGAGCTGCGCTCCGACGGGAAGGGGAACTGGACCCTGGTTCCCTCAAGTCTTCCGGGTGAAGGGCAGTATGATGTGGTCGTCACCACCAAGGATCTGGCCGGCAATGTCTCGACCGATCAGACGACAAACGAACTTGTCATCAAGTTCAAGTCCGAGGACAGACCGGGGACGGCTTTCGAGGAGTTTCCCAGACCTCTGAACCCGTACCTTTGCCAGAGCGAGTTCAGAAGGCTCCTGGCCGAATCCGCAGTTGAGTTTGAAGGCGGGCGCGCCGAACTGACCGAGCATGGGCGGAATACCGTGGATGCCCTGGCAGGCATTGCCTCGCGCTGCCCCGCCGCGCGGATAGAGGTGGGGGTTCATACCGATTCCATCGGTGATTTCAGCGTCAACCGCCGCCTCAGCCAGGCGCGCGCGATTACCGTGGTCCGGCAGCTGATCAAACGTGGTATAGACAGATCCCGTCTCTCAGGGGTGGGATATGGTGAAATCAGGCCCATTGCCACGAACAAGACCGAAAGCGGCAGAGCCAAGAACCGCCGCGTCGAGTTGTTCGTGAAGCAGTAGGCGGGGCGGGCGGAGCTTGGACTATTTTCACAACATATCGGGACTGGCGGTCGAAATCTCCGCCGGCCTTATCGTTACCGCCTTGCTGGGGTGCCTTGTGGGTTGGATCTGGGGAAAGGCCCTGGAACGCGAAGGGGCAATGCCTGCGGGAGATCCTGCGAAGGCTGACGAATGAGCCTTCTCGTCCTTGAAATACTTCTGCTAACGGGCATCGCATTCGCGGGCGGAGTGGTGGCCGGTCGTGTCGCTTATGCCGTTTCCTCCCGGGCTGCCGCAGCCTCGTTGCGCGATGCCGCCACAGCGCCTGCGCTGGACCCTGAGGCTGACATCGAAGATATCTATGCGATGTTCGAGCCCAGTGATGAGCAGGGGGGCGGTCAGGTCGAACCCGATAAACCGGAGCCACAGCCCGAACCGGCTGCACCAAACCCTGGCCGTATTCCGGGACCGGCACGTCCCGCCCAGGTGAAGTTCGAACGCCTTCTGAAAGAAGCTCGGGAATCGCAGCAACGCGGACGTGACGAAACCGAGACTAGTTCTTGATCTGGTAACCGGTCCTGAATATCCACCAAACGAGCGACAGGCAGAGCGCCAGAAACACGCCGATCATGGTCAGGCTCAGCCCGACCGCAACATCGGAGAGCTCGTAGAAGCTCCATCTGAAGCCGCTGATGAGGTAAACCACCGGATTGAAATACGACAACGTCTGCCATGCCGGCGGAAGCATATCTATCGAGTAGAAGCTTCCGCCCAGGAACGCCAAAGGCGTTATGATCAGAAGCGGGATGACCTGCAGTTTCTCAAACCCGTCCGCCCAGATGCCGATGATGAAGCCCAGCAGGCTGAAAGTCACCGCGGTGAGGACCAGGAAGGCCAGCATCCAGAACGGATGCGCGATTTCCAGCGGAACTATGAAGCTCGCGGTCGCAAGAATGATCAGACCCAGAACGATCGACTTCGTCGCGGCGGCCCCGACATAGCCCACAACAATCTCGAACGAGGACACCGGAGCGGAGAGCAATTCGTAGATAGTTCCAATGAATTTCGGAAAATAGATCCCGAACGAGGCGTTGGTAACGCTTTGGGTCAACAGGGACAGCATGATCAGGCCTGGAACGATGAACGCACCATAGCTGACCCCGTCCACCTCGCTGATACGGGAACCGATTGCCGATCCGAAGACGACGAAGTAAAGACATGTCGAGATGACCGGAGAAACGACACTCTGAAACAGTGTCCGCTTTGTCCGCATCATCTCGAACTGATAAATTGCCAATGCGCCGCGCCAGTTCATTTTTCCTGCCTCAACAGCCCGACAAAGATTTCCTCCAGCGAGCTCTGCGTGGTCCTCAGATCCCGGAAGGTGATGCCTGCCTCGCCAAGATCCTTCAGCAGGCGCGTGATCCCCGTGCGCTCCGCCTTGGTGTCGTAGGTGTAGACGAGCTCACAACCTTCGTTGCTGAGTTCCAGCCCGTAGCCGGATAGCCGGTCCGGCAGAGCGCTGAGAGGTGCGTGGAGATTCAGCACGAGCTGTTTGCGACCCAGCTTGCGCATCAGCTCATCTTTCTGTTCTACGACAATCAGCTCCCCGTTACTGATAACCCCGACCCGGTCAGCGATCTCTTCGGCTTCTTCAATATAGTGCGTCGTCAGGATGATCGTGGTTCCGGCAGAGCGCAGCTCCTCCACAAGTCCCCACATATCCTTTCGAAGCTCGACATCCACGCCGGCCGTGGGCTCGTCGAGGAAAAGGATCTCAGGCTCGTGCGACAGCGCCTTGGCGATCAGCAAGCGGCGTTTCATGCCCCCGGAGAGGGTCATGATCTTGTCGTTTCTCTTGTCCCATAGCGACAAGGCCCGCAGAATCTTTTCCAGGTGAGCGGAGTTTTTGGGCTTGCCGAACAGTGCCCGGCTGAATCTTACCGTAGTCCACACCGTCTCGAACGTGTCCGTGGTCAATTCCTGGGGCACCAGGCCAATTCGTGAACGGGTTTTCCGGTAGTCGTTGATGATGTCGAAGCCGTCGACCTTCACGCTGCCGCTGCTCGGCGTCACAAGCCCGCAGATGATGCTGATCAGCGTGGTCTTGCCGGCTCCGTTCGGGCCGAGCAAGGCAAAGATCTCTCCCTTTTCGATGTTGAGTTCAATCCCCTTGAGCGCCTGGAAACCGCCCTCGTAGGACTTTGTAAGCTTGGTTATCGAAATGACTGAGGACATGGCGCACTCAGGCCGACATCACTTTGGGGAGGCCGCTTTGAGGTGCGAGACCCTGCCGCATGACCGATCTGCGCAGCGGTCCGAGAGATTGCAATGCCCGCAGGCCAAGCACCCGCGCGCCCTGGAAAGGCAGAAACGAACTCGTGAGTGTCCGGTTGAGAACGTCGATGGCAACCTGTCGCGGGAACACATCTTGCCGCCGTTTCATATCATAGGCCTTCATCACTTCCGTGCTGCCGTGGTCCTCGTTGCGTTCTTTCGCACCTATAATCAATTCCATGGCCACTGCTACATCCCTGAGAGACAGGTTGAGACCCTGAGCCCCGATCGGCGGAATCACGTGGGCGGTTTCGCCGGCAAGGAACACTCGCCTCTTCGCGAACGTCCGTGCCACCGCCCCCTTGATCGGAAAACGGCCGCGCTTGCTGAGGTCTGTTACGACGCCGAGCACGTTCTCCGTCTCCAATTGCAGTTTCCTCCGAAAATCCGTGTCCCCAAGTTGGACGAGTTCCGATGCTTCGTCGTCCTCTTCAATCCACACAAGGCTTGAACGGTTTCCCGGAAGCGGAACGGTGGTCAGGGGCCCCTTCTTGCGATGGAACTCTATGGACAATCCCTCATGCGCTTTCTCGTGGGCGAATGTGGTGACGATGGCGGTCTGCGGATAGGCCCATTTGCTCGCGGGGATGCCCGCAAACTTTCTGCACACGGAACGAGACCCGTCCGCCGCAACAACCGTTCCGACGGTAACCGGCGGGCCGGCGGTGCCAGTGACCTTCACCAGACCGGGCAAGCAGTCGAGTTCTTCAACTGCCCCGGAAAACCGCCGTACATTGGGCATCGCCTGCATCACAGCCTCAAGAGCGGCGATCATGGGGGTAACCGGCACATTCCATCCGAATTCCGGTTCCCCGATTTCCGATGCGTCAAAGGTGACAGCGGGTGCCGCCGGCATCCGGCGGGTTGCGTCACGCAGTTGCAGCCGCTTCAGAGGTGCGCATTCGGCACGTAGCTCCGCTGTCCACGCGCCGATGTTTGTAAACATGCGGATTGCGGGGAGCATAAGGGCCGTGGTGCGCAAGTCCTCGGCGCGTTCCGGACCCGGCCAGAATGCGACCTGCAAGCCAGACTGCCCCGCGAGGCAGGCCGCTGCCAGGCCGGTCGGGCCTCCTCCGACCACAGCTATATCGTACTGCCATTCACCGGACATTGCTCTGCTATGAGGTCTTACCGGGGCTTGTGCAAGGGCGGCGTTGGGAGACTGCGTCCAAACGCGTCAGTCATTTGACTTTTCTCACCTGTCCTGCGAGGAGACTGCCCGCAAGTATCGACCATAAGAGCATCCCAGCAAATGTCCTTTGATACGATTTATTACGAGCAGGAGGGTCCGCTCGCCAAACTGACCTTCAATCGTCCCGACAAACTCAACAGCATGACGGCGGCCATGCATGCGGAAGTTCGCGAGGCGTTCGACCAGATCGAAACAGCCGGCACCAGAGCGCTTATCATTACGGGCGAGGGACGCGGGTTTTGCGCTGGACAGGATCTCGCTGATCTGGATCTCTCTGGTGAAGTTGACCTGAGCTACACTCTGGAAAGCGACTTCAATCCGCTCGTGCGCCGCATTTACCAGGCCGAGTTCCCGTCCGTCTGCGCGGTCAATGGTATCGCGGCGGGGGCCGGGGCCAACATCGCTCTCGCCTGCGACATCGTCATAGCAGCGCGGTCCGCATCGTTTCTCCAAGCCTTTACCCGAATTGGCCTGATGCCGGACGCAGGCGGGACCTGGTCCATGACACGGCTTGCCGGCCCGGCACGGGCGAAAGGGATGTCTCTTCTCGCTGAACCAGTTAGCGCCGAACAGGCAGAGAGCTGGGGGTTGATCTGGAAGGTTGTCGACGATGAGGCCCTTCAAGAGGAAGCCTCCGCCGCAGCGTCGAGGTTGGTTGCAGGTCCAACCAAGGCATACAGGCTAGCCCGTGAGGCGATCAACGCCGCCGGGATGAATTCTCTTGCCCAGCAACTTGAGCTCGAAACGAAGGGGCAGGGGACCTTGGCGCGATCTGCCGACTTCCGGGAGGGCGTGAACGCGTTTCTGGAGAAACGGAAACCGGTATTCAAGGGCAGTTGATTGATCGATGTCAGATGCCCAAAATGATGACTACTGGCAGGGCACGGCTCTTCGGCGGTTGGTTGAAGATCCCCGCCCGCTCGCCTGGGGAGGGCTTTTCCTGGTGGCCGGTGCTGGCTGGGCGTTTCTGTCCGCCATGGCAACCTTGCAGGGAGCTCCGAGCGACTCTCATCTGATCCGTCTTCTCGTTTCGCTGTGCACCGTTTCGCCGGGAGATTGGGGGATCGCGGATTTTGCGGCGGCAACGGTCATGTGGAGTGCCATGGCCTTCGCCATGATGCTCCCGGCCGGTGCGCCTCTGCTTTCGACATATCTCGACATCAGCGGTGCCGCAAGGCTGAAGAACATGGAGGTGGTCAGCCCCGTCGTGCTCATTGCCGGATACGTGAGCGTATGGCTGATCTTTGCGCTCCTGGCCACGGCCGTGCAGTGGGGGCTCGTTTCAGCCCGCGCGCTGACCGGTGAGCTGGCACTGCTTAATCCGGTCCTCGGAGGGACGGTTCTGATCGGTGCCGGTCTGTGGCAGTTCACGCCTGTGAAACATGACTGCCTGACGAAATGCCGCCGGCCGTTCACCTGGTTTATGGCCAATTGGCGTGATGATGAGGCGGGGGTCTTCAAACTCGGGTTCCAGCAGGGGGTTTTCTGTCTGGGGTGTTGCTGGGCGCTCATGGCCGTCATGTTTGTTGCCGGTCTGATGAACCTTGCCTGGATGGCCGTACTCGCCGTCCTGATGGTACTGGAAAAAGTGATACCCAACCCCCGGCCATTGGTTTATGGAACCGGAATTGCATTGGTGATCGGCGGCGGCATTATGTTCGCCCGCGGAATGGGCATCTAACGTTTGGAGTTGAGGGAATGGCAGCGATTGAACCCTGGGCGTTGAAGGGGGAACTCATGTTGAGCTGCAACTGTACGGTGTTTTGCCCGTGCGTGTTGTCGCTGGGACTGCATCCGCCAACAGAGGGTCACTGCCAGACTTGGGGTGGCGTTCGGATCGACAGTGGTCATTACGGCGACGTTGAGCTGTCTGGCATCAATGTCGGGCTGATCATCGAAATTCCGGGCATGATGAGCCGCGGCAACTGGACTGCTGGCGTGTTCGTCGACGAAAAGGCGGACATCTATCAGGTAAAGGCGCTCACCAAGATTTTCTCCGGTAGTGCGAAGGGAACGACCAGGGTTCTGTCAATTCTGGTCGGCAAGTTCCTGGGAGTGAACCAGGCACCGATCACTTACGAAGTCGAGGGCAATATCCGCCGTTTCAAGATTCCTAAACTGATCGAAGGCGAGATTGAGCCCATCGCTAGCACGAAGCCGGACGAGCACACCGTCATTCATAATTCCCAATACTGGATTGCGCCCGAAATCATCGTCAGCAAGGCAAACCGTTCGCGTCTGCGCGCCTTCGGGCGCAACTGGGACTTCCAGGGACGCAGTGCCGAAATCTGCCCTCTGGACTGGGCTGGTCCCTAGGAAGGGACCGTGGCCTGCATGGACGGTCGCTGAGAAAAAGTCTCATAGAAGCCAGCCAGTCCGGGCCGGCCGGCACGCCATTGCGTATCGGGATACCGGAAATCCAGATAGCCAAGAGCGACTGCAACGCCTATTGAGCCGACATCAACTCCACTCAGGTCGTCGAGCCAGTTCTTCTCCAGCTCGTCCAGAGTGTTGGCCAGCCGTTCCTGTTGCCGCTCGATCCATTGGTTCCAGCGGAACTCTTCAGGACGCAGAAATGTTTCGTAGCGGAGATTGACCGCGCTGTCACAGAACCCCTGTGCGAGAGCAAAGAGGGTCATGATCCGGAAGTTACTGGAAGGGTGGATGCTGGAATTGCCTGCGCGATCGGCCAGATAGGCGCAGATCACCCTGGAGTCGAATACCGCGTCTCCCTCATCGGTCACCAGTGTCGGGATGCGGCCCAGCGGGTTGTCAGAGGCCACGGCAGCAAGCCGTTCGATCGGCAGGATCGCGGCCAGTTCGAAGTCCTCAAAATCGTCCATCTGGCCTGTTTCGTGGGCCGTGACGAGAACCATCCGCACGAACGGCGAAGCAGGGTTTTGGTGAAGCCGCATGATATTCTCCGATCCGGAAAGGGCAGGAGGACTATTGCGATGTCTTGGCCTGCCCGGGAGTTCTCTTTCGCACGACAAATGAGGGCGAAAGATCATGCGCCGGATTCTGCGTGAAGAAGTTGGCCGGTCGCAAGGTGAACTCGTGCCACATGGTGGGAAGAACCGGAAAGTCCTCAGGCAATGTCACGTGGTGAAAACCCATTGTGTACCAGAGAACCAGATCCTGGTTGCTGACGGTTTCGGCGTCAGAAACGTATTTTGGCAATCCGTCTCCGCCTTTGCTCTGGTTTGGGTAGTCGCCGGCCGCCCAGTACTCACCGGCTTTCTGACGCGTCACCCAAAGCGGGTTTGACGAAAAGAGTGCGCGCCGTTGCGGCGGATCGTCCGGCGACAGCAGGGAGGTGACCACGTGGCCTGGAACAAGTTTGTATCCCGGGAAGTGTCCGAGCGGCGTGCGCTTGTTCGGGTTGATGACGCGCCAGTGTATTCTCTTTCGCCCATGGCCGTGCGGAACCGCGCCCTCCTTCACGATCTGGGAGGTGCGGATTGTCCAGAGCGAGCGACGCGCACTGTCCTTCGGGAGCGCCTGGGGCTGGATGGTATCCAGCAGCATCATGTTCCTCGGCCCGTCGACATCCATGTCGAGCCTGAACGAAAAATAGTGGTCGTGGTAAGGGGCAACCGTATAGGGCGCCACGAGATTTCCGTACTTGAGATCCTCTCTCGCGGTCGGGCTGTCCGCCCGTGCTGAAGATACCATCTTGAGGGCGTCAAGGCCACTGGCGCCCACGCGGACCTTTATGGTGCCGCGCAGCTGGAACACATAGTCAACGATGTAGTCATAGTTCCCGATGGTGGGCGCCATGCGGACCACCAGCTCCACTTGAGGGGCTGAATAGTTTCTCTGTGCGCCGGACTGATAGTGGCGCCACGCCGGGTCTCCGGTGTTGCGTTCGAACACGCATACGGCCTTGTCGGCACGGAACACGCCGCCAAGGTCGGAGGGGATGAGCGCGTCGATGAAGACAGCATTGTGGGGACAGTCCCGACCAGGCGCGAGGGTCGAGATGAGATAGCCGAGGCCGTATTCGCCTGCGTCCAGAAACGTCTTGAACGCCCAGGTTTCCGATGGGTCCATGTATGGCACATACATTTCCGACAGTGCCATCTGGTATGCGATCAGCCGCTTGTTGCCCTGGTCCATGAAGTTCACGAGTGACAGGATGAGACCGCTGCGGCGGTCGGTCCGCATGTGAAATGTCCAGTTCTGCCATTCCACCTCGATGCCGCCCCGCAAGACAAAGTTGGCACCGCTCGGGGCTATGTTAACGACCGGGTTGAGAGGCTTACGGCGCGGCGCCAGCCCGTTGTTGTATCCCTTGATCTCCCGAGGAACGCTGGGCGCCTTGGCTTCAAGGACCTTGAGAACTTCTCCGGTATCTGCGTCCACCGCCGTGACGATATGGTCAAGTGGGCGCGCCTGCAGATAGTCAAGCCTGTTCTCGATGTCGAAGCAGGTCACCTTGAGAATCCGTCTGGCCCCAAACTGGGCGTCAGAGATTGATCCGGCACCAATAGGTGTACAGTTGAGCGATTTTGGATCTTCGTAGCCCATGGCAGCCATGCGGGCGAGCCAGTCCGGGTTCTTCAGTACGGCCTCACGCGCACGGTTCCACTCCGACTGATAGATCGCCGGCTGGGCGCCGGCCACTTCGCGGGTTCCCAGCACCTTCTGGGCTTTCAGATCGACCAGCGCCTCCATGACTTTCCTGTCCTTGCGGAAGGAGAAGAAGGCCAGGCGAGGGAACGACTTGCCCCTACGCCATTCCAACATGTCCGCCTTGGGTATTTCACGGAGACGAATGTCTGCGAAATGGGTTCGATCGTCGGCCAGGTTGGAGTTTTTAAGCAGCGACACGCCAAGCTGGATCTCCTCAGGTGTCAGGGCGTCCATCGGATGGAACGGACCGGCATCCTGTGCTGCGGCCGGGCCGGAGATCAGCCACAGGCTGAAGAGGATCGCTTTGAGCAATGCAGATTGTTTCATGGCGCCAAAAGACCACAAAAACCAGCGATTCGTGGATCGCTCTTGATCACATACCGGCGAAAACGCAAAGCACAGGATCAATTGAGCGTCTGACGGAACGGGAGGCGGCACCGCGACAAATATTTAGGGAAAGCGACGATCTAGTTTCGGAGGCAATTCCGAGCAATGCGGCAGCGGTTTGGGTCGCGTTTCGAGGTTGAAGGAGCGACTCATCAGGTTGCGAAATTCGAAATGCCCCCGGCTCCCACACTCACAAAATGTCAATCCGGCTGTCGAAGGGGCCGAAAATTCCCAAAATCGAGCACATTTTTTTGCGCTGATACAAAAAAATTTACACCCGTGAAGGGGGCAAGTGGCGTTACGTCAAGTTGGAAAGGGAAATTTGGGGTAAATTATAGATCGTGGCAACGAAAGTTGACCAATCAATCTGAATTTGAGCTAAACCAGATTGATATCCTCATAATTGGTCAATTTTTACTTGACGAATGTTGTAAAATTTATCACGTGATTTTCGAAAAACAAACACGTGAAATTGTAAAGTCGGCTTTTTCGCATGACCACGGCAATTGCAATCTCGCAAGAATGTGTTAACCAAAATGCTGGCTGGGAGCTTGGAATGACAGTTGGGTGTCAAATATGGCTTTGGGGAAAAGGATAACGCGACACCGGTTCGATCCGGAAATCGTGAAGCAGGTAAGAAGCCTTTACGGGCTCGACAACTGGCATGGGCCGCTCGCCCTGCTTACGGATTACGTGGTGATCGCACTCGCCATCACGGCGTGTGTTCAACTGGGCTGGATTGCCTATCCGTTCGCCGTCATCGTGATCGGTTCACGCCAGAGGGCCCTGGCTACAATTACACATGAGGCCTCTCACCGGACGCTTATGAAGCATACGCGGCTGAACGATATCCTCGGCTCATATCTCAGCGGATATCTTATCGGAATGCTGTTTCACGCGTATCAGGAATCGCACGTCAAGAGCCATCATGGCCAGTTTGGTCACGAGGAAGACGATGCTGACTACAAGTACATGCGGGACATGGGCGTCTACGACGACTGCTCACAGGCCCGGTACACCTGGAACATTCTGATACGTCCTCTGCTTCTACTCAGGCTTCCGAGTTACCTTGGCTTTCTGATCCGGGACCGGCTCATGGCCATCCGCTCGGAGGAAGGCAAGAGGGAGGCTGTCCGTCTGGCCCTGTTCTGGTCGGCGCTGATTGCCGCGATTACCTACTTCGGCCTGGCATGGGAATTCGTGCTTTACTGGGTGATCCCTTTCCTGACGGCCTTCCAGATAATCGGCTGGTACATTGAGCTTTCCGAACATGCTCCGATGATGGACACCGGGCTGGACATCCACATGTCCAGAAACCGCAACAGCCACTGGTGCGAGCTCGCCCTGACTGGCATCCACGGAGAGTCTTTCCATCTCGCACACCATCTCTGGGCGCGGGTTCCGTTCTGGAGAATGAATCAGTTGAACAAGATCCTGCGGCAGGATCCCGATTATCGGGCGCATGATGACCGGTGCGGAGGTATCCTCCTCTCCAGCAATGGTGCTCCTTCAGTCGTCGCTCTGTTGAGCAGGATCAAGCTGGACAGGGGAATGATGTCTGGATCGGCTCCGGAGGCACGCTTGGGCGCATAAAGGTTTCATACCCGGCTGAACGGGCTTTTCAAGGCGATGGCAAAGAGCTTTCTTGACGAATGGCTTGATGACCGTGCTTCAGCCAGGTTCAATCTCGGCGAGAGCGGCGTAGCCAATGTACGGTTGGCCGACATCTTCCGGGGGGGGACCCTGGAGAGCGAGCTCTCCGGGGTCAACTTTGATCATAACCCCACTTTGGGCTCTCAAGCTCTGCGTGGGGCAATAGCCGCGATCCATGACCACTCGGAAATCGAGAACGTCCTCGTCACCGCCGGGGCCAGCGAAGCAATATTCCTGTATTTCCTGGCACGACGCGAGTTCGGAGCGAACGTCGTTGTCCTGACACCTGCATTTCACTCGCTTTACGACGTTCCGAATACGCTGGGCTTCGAGGTTCGACGCATAGAGCTTGCCGACGAGGAGGGCTACGCCTTGCCGGTCGAGCGCATACTTGGTGCGGTCGACAGCCGAACACGTTGTATTGTGATCACGACCCCCAGCAATCCCATGGGATCCGTGGTAGGCTATGATGAACTGATTGGCCTGGCCGCAGAGTTAGAGCGTTTCGATTGTGACATACTGCTGGACGAGCAGTACCGGTTGCTGCCCCACGAAGACAACGTCATAAGGTTTGCGTCTGCCGCCAATCGGTCGCCGCGAGTTTTCAGCGTCGGCTCCGCCGGCAAATGCTATGGCGCAGTAGGGCTCCGTGTCGGCTGGATCGTGGGTGACGCGGAGTTTCTGCAGGAGCTGAACGCCCTGAAGGCGCTCACCAGTCATGCCATTTCAAAGCTCAATGACCGCATCTGTCTTGAACTGCTCACTTCCGGGAATGACCTGCTGAACGCAAATCGCTCAGCTGTTCGGCGGAACGTTGCCAAGTTCGAGCAGCTGCTGGCTGCCCACGCCGACCGGCTGCAATGGGTTCGGCCAAGCGGCGGCACCGTGGCGTTTCCGAAGCTCCTGGAAGACGATTCCGTTGGGTTTGCTCAGAAGCTCTATGAAAGACACGACGTGCTGGTCCTGCCCGGCGAGGCATTCGACCGCCCTGGCCACTTTCGGATAAGGATCGGAGCGGACCCCCGAAACTTTTCTGAAGCCATGACCTTGATGGATCAGTTCCTCAATGAGTGACGCGGTCAGGCGTTCCCGAGGATCTTTTCAAAGAAGACGCGATTGAAGCCATCCTGCTGCCGCCGCCCGGTCTCGATGAAGCCGAGTTTCGGGTACCAGGCGAGATTGCCGGTCATTTTTTCGTTTGTGTAGAGTTCTATGCGGTCGAGACCAAGTTCACGTGCACGGGCTTCCACAAACTCCACCAGTTGGCGGCCAATGCGTTCTCCCTGCCGTGCGGGCGCCACGGCAACATTCTCCAGGTGAACATGATCTTCGCGCTGATAGAACACGGCGAAACCCGCAATGCCGCATGAATCCGTTGCAACGTAGAGATTCCCCTCAGCCTGTGCGGCGCCAAAATCGGCTATCATCGGCGCAGGTTTCTGGCCGATGGCTTCGACATAGACCACGTACGCAGCCTCAGCACACGCTTTTACCGCCGGAACATCAACCTCTCTCGCCGCGCGGATCTGCACACTCAAGCCTTCACGCGCTCAGACTTCGGGTCATAGAAGGGCGCGAACTGAACCGTCGCAGGGTAGCGCTCCCAGGCGATCTCGATTTCGAACGATCCGCTTTCCACGTAGTCCTTCGTGACGCCGTCATCGCAGTGGAGATAGCCGAGAGCCAGCGACTTGCCGAGCCTGTGACCCCAGGAGCCTGACGTTGTCGAGCCCACGATCACTCCGTCCCGATAAATGGGTTCCTCGTGATACATCATCGGCGCGTCCGCCCCTCCGTTCTCGAGGCAGATCGCAACCATGCGCTTCTTGAGGACGTTTTGCTCCCGCTGCCAGAGGATCGACTCCCGGCCGATATAGTCGCTGGTCTTACTGCGGGGCACCGCAAAACCAAGACCCGCCTCAAGCGGCGTATCCTCGTCCGCAATGTCGTGCCCCCAGTGCCGGTAGCCTTTTTCCATCCGGCAGGCGTTCATCGCATGCATGCCGGCGGGTTTCAGGCCGAACCGCTGCCCGGCTTCCCAAACCGTTTCGAACACATGTGAGGCGAATTCCGCCGGGATATATAGCTCCCAGCCCAACTCCCCGACATAAGTGATCCGGCTGGCGCGTACGCGCGCATAACCGATGTCGATCTCCTTTGACCTCCCGAACGGCATGGCATCGCCTGAAAGATCAGCATCCGTGATGGCCTGCATGAGCTCTCGCGATCGCGGCCCCATCATTCCGAGCATGGGCAGGCCCGAGGTGACATCCGTCGCAATGCAGTGGGCGTCCGAGGGGATGTGCCGCTTTAGCCAGGCAAAATCTCGCACCTGTGCCGCCGCCGCCGTCACGACCATGAACTCGTTCTCTGCGAGTCTGGTAACAGTCAGATCAGCCTCAATGCCTCCGCGGTCGTTCAGCCACTGGGTATAGACAATTCGGCCCGGCTCAACGTCAACATTGTTGGCGGAGATGCGATTGAGCACGGAGCAGGCATCCTTGCCCTGCACCATGAACTTAGCGAAGCTCGCCTGGTCAAATATGGCCACGGCATCGCGTACCGCTGCGGCCTCTTGCGTACAACAGTCGTGCCAGTTCTGCCTCCCGAACGAGTACTCGTACTCCTTGGCCATGCCTTCTGGAGCGAACCAGTTCGGGCGCTCCCATCCTGCCGTGTCGCCCATTACGGCGCCGAGTTCCAGGAAATGGTTGTGGAATGCCGAACGCCTGACGCCCCGCGCCGTCTCGTGCTGATAATAGGGCCAGTGCATGTGATAGAGCAGGCCAAGGCTCTCCGTCGTGCGCTCCTTCAGATAGGCCTTGTTGGTCTGGAAGGGGTGGATGCGTCTGACATCGACGTCGCAGACATCCATCGGTGCATAGCCGTCGCGGATCCACTCCGATAGAACGCGACCCGCGCCGCCTGACGATTGAATGCCGATCGAGTTGAACCCGCAGGCGACGTAGATATCCCGCACTTCCGGCGCTTCACCAAGATAGTACGCATTGTCCGGTGTGAAACTCTCCGGCCCGTTGAAGAACAGCGAGATGCCGGCTGTCTCTAGCAACGAGTTCCGGGCCATTGCATATTCCAGCACCGGCTCGAAATGATCGATGTCTTCAGGAAGCGTCTCGAATTCGTGGTCGTCAGGAATGCCGTCCATGCCCCAGGGCTTGGCGTTCGGCTCGAACGCGCCAAGCATCAGCTTTCCGGCGTCTTCCTTGTAGTAGGCGTATTCGTCCGGCACGCGGACAACGGGCATGTCGCGGGGGAGTTCGTCGATCGGTTCGGTGACGATGTAGAAGTGCTCGGCTGCATGCAGCGGAAGATGGACACCGATCTGTGCCCCGACATCCCGCGACCACATGCCGGAGGCAATCACCACCTTGTCCGCCATGATGGTGCCGCGCTCGGTCTCAACGCCCGTCGCCCGGCCGTCTTCGGTAAGGATCCGGATGACTTTGGTGTTCTCGAAGATCTGTGCGCCGCGCTGCCGTGCTCCTGCGGCGTAGGCTTGAGTGACGTCCGCCGGGTTGGTCTGGCCGTCGCCGGGCAGCCAGAGTCCTCCAGGTGAATCATCGAGATTGAAATGCGGCACCCGTTCCTTGATCTCTCCGGGGGAGAGCACGTGAATCTCCAGGCCGAAATTCTTCGCCATTGAGGCGCCGCGCTTGAATTCCTCCATTCGTGCGTCGGTTTTTGCGATAGAGATGGAGCCGTTCTGCTTGAACCCGGTTGCCTGACCGGTTTCCTCCTCCAGGCCGCGCATGAGCTCGCTGGTGTACTTGGCGAGTTCCGTCATGTTGCGTGTGGCCCTCAGCTGGCCGACGAGGCCGGCCGCATGCCAGGTGGTTCCGCTCGTCAACTGCTTGCGTTCCAGCAACGCGACATTCGTGATGCCGATCTTGGTCAGGTGATAGGCAATCGAGCACCCGATGACACCACCACCGATGATGGCAACGTCGGCGCGCGCAGGAAGAGGTTTGGCCATTGCTGAAGGCTCCGGAAACGGGTTGAAGATTATGATCAAACTATCATTGTTTGCGCGGCGCTGTAGCACCAAATACGGGCCGAAACGCAGTTCACCTTTTCACCTGACGTGACGGCGGTTCACGAGACCCGGAAACCGTCTTCCCAACGCGTGACACGCCCTGTCGAGGGCGAGGGGAAGTGTGCCGTGCACAGCAACGTGGAGGTGTCGCAATAGCGACCGAAGATCTCCCGTCTGGTTCGCCCGGCAAGAGCGGAATCATAGTCTGAGAACATGCCAAGCTCCGGATAACGCCCCTGCAGAGGAGAATGCACCATGTCGCCGGTGATGAGCGCATCCTGGCCCCGGCTGCCCACCAGAACGGAGTAGTGGTCTATGGTATGTCCAGGCGTGGGAATGAGCTTCACCACGTCGTTCAGGCAGTGATCGGATTTTACGATCTGTGCCTTTCGGGCATCCAGGATCGGAAACACGCTGTCATCCATCCACGGGCATGCCTCGGGGTCCTCTTCAAACTTGCCGGACCAAAAGGACAGCTCGTTGTCCGAAAATACATAAGTGGCGTTCGGGAAGGTCGGAACCCAGCGGCCGTTCTCCAGTTTTGTGTTCCAGCCCACGTGATCGGTGTGGAGATGGGTGCACATCACGAAATCGATGTCCTCGTACCGTAGACCTGTTGCCTCGAACGCGACTTCATATTTGGAATTCGTCAGCTGGTGCCACATTGGGCGGATCGGCCGGTGCTTGTGGTTGCCGACGCACGAGTCGATGAGAATCGTGTGATGCGGGGTCTGCACGATGTAGCTCTGGATACAGAGCGTCAGCATCTGGGACTTCGGGTCGAGATAGGTGGGCTCCAGCCAATGGCGATGTTCTTCGAGAATGTCCGGATCAAGATCAGGAAAGAACTCGTTGACCGCAAACAGGGGCTCTTCCTGTTCGATCACCCGCCGAATCGAGATGCCGCCGATGTCGATGCCGTCTGCCATAACAGTTCTCCAGGACAAGCCGGATAACCGGCGTGGGGTGTCAAAGTTACGGGCTTTACGCTGCGGATCAAATGGAATCGGTGATATGCTCCTCGAAGGTGAAGACCCGGTTTCTCGTGGGGCGGAGCAGGATGGCGGACGACGTCCGGAAGATCGAACTTGTCATGGCGCTTCGCAATCAGGGCATTCGCGATACGCGTGTCCTTGCCGCCATAGAGCGCACACCCCGGGAGCGCTTCGTGCCAGGGGCATTTCAGCCGCAGGCCTATGATGACACTTCCCTGCCGATTGCTTGCGGCCAGACGATCTCCCAGCCGTTTGTTGTGGCCTACATGACAGACAAGTTGAACCTCCAGGACCGCGACAAGGTCCTCGAAATCGGCACCGGCTCCGGTTATCAGACCGCCGTGCTGGCGCAGCTGTGCCGCCGGGTCTACACAATGGAGCGCTACCGGACGCTGACGAGGTCCGCCGAACGGCGCCTGACTTCACTGAGGATGATGAACGTGACGTACCTTGTCGGTGACGGATACAAGGGATGGCCGCAGCAGGCGCCGTTCGACCGCATCCTTGTCACCGCAGCTGAGTCCGAGGTTCCAAGGGTCTTGCTCGACCAACTCAAGGACGGCGGTGTCATGGTTCTGCCGCTCGATGCAGAACGAGAAGAGCTGGACCCCTCACATCAACGAATTGTCCGCCTCACCAAGCGGGGATCAGAGTTCGAGCGGGAGGACTTCATCGACGTCCGTTTCGTCCGCATGCTGCCGGGCGTGGCAAAAGAACTCTGAGCGGGCTCAGTTCAGATGGAGCGGAATCGGTTTTGCCGGGGCCTCTGGCCGTTCCGGGCCTGATGACGCCGGCTGCTTCGGAGCTGTGCCGGTCGCACAGCTGGGAAGCGTGAACAGTACCTGCGTGAGCTGATCTCTCAAAAGGTCCGCCGATTCAAATGCCTGGGCTTCCCGCAGCAACCTGGCGAACTCGGACGCAAACTGCGCTTTCAGTGCTTCGCTGTAGGGCTCAACACCGCAATCCTGGGCATGATCCAGCCGCGCCTGCACGAACAGAGCACCGACTTGCTTCATCCGGTCTTCGTCTTCAAGCTTCCAGTCCTCGGTTATGAGGATTCGCATGTTGAAGAGGGTTTCATCTATCCAGGCCACAGCCACTGCTCCTTCCTGACATCGCCAGCCCCGTTCCGTGTAAGAAGCAACATCAGTGCCAAACTCATGACTGTCCGCCCGCGGAACGTTCTCGATAGGCAATGTAGACCGCGCTGCAGAAGATAATTGTCCCTCCGATCCATGCCCAAGGGTCTGGAATCTCAGCGAAAAACAAGAACCCAAAGACGCTTGCCCAGACGAGCTTCAGGAAATCGAAAGGCAGAACGACCGTGGTGTCCGCCAGCTCGAATGCGCGCGCCAGCGTGTATTGGATGATGCTTCCCAGGGTGCCGATCAGCAGTAGCCACAGCCATTGTTCCGGTGTCGGCCATGTCCAGAAGAAGAGGGCGGCCGGAAAGCAGAAGACCCCGACTCCCAGGGCTGCCCAGGTCGTAATGGCGAGCGGACTGTCAGTCCCCGTGAGCCGCTTGATGACGACCATGGCGCCCGCCCAAAGGAAACTGGAGACAAGCGCCACAAGCGCGCCGGTGTCGATGATTCCCGCACCCGGTCTGAGAATGATCAGAGTGCCGACGAAGCCGATGATCAGCCCTGACCAGCGCCTTATTCCAACCTTCTCGCCCAGAATGACGATCGCCAGCAGGGCCGCAAAGAGCGGTGAGGCAAAGCCGATGGCCGACACGGTCGCAAGGGGCGCGAGCGACAACGAGAGAAAGAACAGCAGCATTCCGCCGGCGTTCAGGGCACTCCGCAGGACATGCAGTCCGGGCTTTTCCGTGCGCAAGGCAAACAATCCTCCGCTCCGCCAGACAATCGGCAGTAGGACCAGGAAGCCGAACACACTGCGAAAGAAGGCAATTTCGAACGGATGGAGTTCGCCCGCAAGTTGCTTCACTGCGGACAGCATGACCGCATTGACAATGCTTGACACGACCATGAAGGCGATGGCTTGAAGCGGCTGCGAACCGCCATGAGCCGGTAGGTGCGGGGGGACAGGCATATGTTCTGCGGTGCGTGCGCCTTATTATTGTGCCGGAAGTGCAGGCAGATTGCGGTTGCCGACTCCGAAAAATCGACCACGCTCCGTTCTGCGTGGAAGAAGAGTGCCGGTGCCGGCGACTACCCGGAGGATATGAGTCACGCTAGATTTCCTCTGGCGTCTGACCGCCGGCATGGTCCCGCCTGGGCAAATTGCTCTAACGGTTCATTCTACTAGCTGGCCGGGCAGCCCGCCATAGGTTTAGGCTGGGGAGGTCGGTGGAAGCCAGTAGTCAGGCCGTCCAGCCGCCGTCAACTGTCAGGGTCTGTCCCGTCAGAAAGCTGGATTCGTCGCCAGCCAGATGGACCGCGAGCGCAGCGATTTCCTCCGGTTTGCCAATTCTGCCAACTGGATGCCGTGCACTAAACATCGTGCGGGCAGCTTCAGGGTCCGGCGCAGCGGCGATCCGCTCGGTCATGGATTCAGTTTCCGTCGTCCCCGGACAGATTGTGTTGATCCGAATGCCCTTGGCCGAAAAATCATTGGCGATCGATCTGGTCAGACCGTTGATCGCCCCCTTCGTGGTGCCATAAGCAAACCGGTCTGGTGCGCCCTTGAGCGAAGAGATGATCGATCCGATGTTGACGATTGTGCCGCCGCCAATCTCCAGCATCTGCGGCAGGAAAGCTCTGATCGCATTGATGGTACCTTTGAGGTTCACGTCTATTGCGACCTCAAGATCCGCCTCGCTGCAGGACAAAACCGTGTTGGATTGCACCACGCCGGCACAGTTCACGAGAATACTGACCGGACCTGCCTCCTCCGCCGCAGCCCACATGCTTTCTGCATCGGTCACATCGAGCTCCCGCACCTCGGCGACACCGCACGACTGCAGACCTTCAAGCCGGGATACGGTGCGGTTGGTCGCGATCACATGAGCGCCCTCGGCCGCAAACGCTATGGCGATTGCACGTCCGATGCCGGCTCCGGCTGCCGTCACAAATGCCTTCTTGTCCGTGAGCCTTCCCGCCATGACCTGGTTCAGAAACCGTCTGCCTTGTAGCCGAAGAATACTTTCGTGACGTCCTCGACCACATCCCAGGTCACACGGCGCCCGTCGCGCGAAAGAATGCTGTCGCCGGGGCCAAGGTCATAACCCCGTCCGTCCGTCTGATCGATCAGACGGCAACGGCCGGACAGGATGGTCATCAGTTCATCCCCCTGCTCGGTGCAATCGACAATGCCCTTGGTGCAACGCCAGATGCCGAAACGTACAGTGTGGCCGGGACCACCCAAGTCGAAGCGTCCGGAGGCTTTTGGACTGCCTTCCTTGATCTTGTAGTCCGACGCAGGATTGTCGAACGGCCAATCGTCCAGTTCTCCGACCTCGTCTCCGGGCTTATACATGAGCATATATTGGGCACCTTCTTTTGTAAGTGTCGCTCTCACGGGAAGTACGGACGGTCAAGCCCTTTTGATGAGTTTGGGACTACGCGATCCATAAGCACTACCTAAAGGCTGATCTTGCGCCCGGAAAGGCCTGAGCCAGACTGAAACCGGACTTTGCACATGCCATCACGCGGCAGCAGAAATCCTGAGCGTTCCAGCGCACCGATCATTTCTTCGCGCCGGTCCAGCGCTGTGAAATGGATATTGCCGTACTTGCAGAGTATGCCCGTGAGGGGTGCGCCGGGCATGCTCAAAAGTATATATGGCGCGCTGGCGTTGCAGCGCGCGATCCAGAAAAGGGAGCCGAGCAGTTTTGCAACCGTTTCGGTCGGGCCAACTGCGACCATACGGTCGGACCGATCAAACCCAGTAGCTGCCAGTTTTTCGGTCGCCCGTCTGACCGGAGGATGATCGTTCTCCTGACACAGTATCGAGCAGCGCACGGTGGGCATAACCATGAGCTCCATGGCACCAAGCTCTTTCGCAAGATTGGACATGTGGCGCTTCGTGGCGCCGCCGATGCCGCGCATAGATCTGCAGTCGGGCTCGGCGATGATCTCCTCTTGCGGGACTGCCGAATGCGCTGGCACATCAAGGGGATCAAGCCAGGCGTCAAAGTCCTGACGGATATCGTCGTTCCACTTCGCAGCGTCCTCTGCCGTGAGGGCTTTCGCGCCCTCTTCATCGTCGATCCAAACTTCAGTGCCTTCTTCAACCAGATGTTCTTCCAGAACGAAGTGGCTGCGCTGCCAATCCGCCAGGAATGCGGCGACAGCCGGTGCCAGTTCGAAGGCTTCGGGCCGGGAGATGAAGCGTATGCCGCTCATGGCAAGAGGGTTCCTCAGTGGTGCGGGATCGTCAGGTGACGCTGAGTAGGACCATACCGGCGACTGTAACCAGCTTCGCCAAATCCGCCCAGTGCCGCTCGCCATCAAACCGGTCCGCGGCTCGCCAGACGCCAACGGTAGCCAGGACATTATAGGGCAAGGAGACGCCATAACCCGCCAGAATTCCCGGAATCAGTTGACCGGCAATCAGGAAGAAGGTGAACGCCAGGCTGGTCACAAGGTTAACCGCCAGACCGCCGATGACGGCCCACGTCCAGAAAGCGTCACGCAGTGGCAGTTGTCCATTCCACAGCAGGGTCAGGCGTTTCATTCGCTGGAGTGTATCCTTGCAGCCGCTTTCGGGCATCTGTTCTTTGTCGCGTCATCCACCGGCTTCATCCCGCAGAACCGCCCCATCAAATCAAGAAACTCGTGCCCGGGATCGGTCGGCACGCTGAATGGGGCGGGTTCGTGAAGTCTGCACGTCTTTCCGAGGTATGTGTTACGGGCAGCTTGGAGCCGTACAACGTGATGTTCCCGGAATTTGAAAACTGGACGAGAAGCTTCACTGAAGACATCTTCAGCATCGTTGCCCAATGCACCGGAAAAACCAATAAGGTGTTTTGCAGGTGCCTCTGGAGGCCGGCGTGAACTCAGTTGCGGCTGGCATAGAGACCGATCGGCGCACTGAGGCCGCGAATCTCCACATCACCGATGTGGCGGATGTTGGCCTCTGTCAGCAGTTCCGCGGTCGACTGCGAGATCAGCACCGTGGTGCCGTGAACCTTGTTGAGGTTCTCGAGGCGGGAGGCCACGTTCACCGGATCGCCATAGACCGTATAGGTCTGGCGCCCGCCCCCGCCGACGTTTCCGGCAACAAGAGAGCCCGTGCTCAAGCCCACGCGGATGCTCAGGTTCTCTCCGCCAAACGTCTTCGAGCGGACAAGATCGACAAGTTCATTAGCCGCATCGAACGCCCTTTGTGCATGATCCCGGTCTTCCAGCGGAACATTGAACGTCGCCAGGATCCCGTCGCCCTGGAACTGCGTGACCACGCCGTTGTGCCGTCCGATAATCTCGGAGGCCTCGTCAAAGAACGCGTTCAGGGTTTCCACGATCGCCCGCGGTCCCTTGGTCTGGGTCATATCAGTGAACCCGGCAAGATCGCTGAAAAGCACGGTTGCGGCCCGTTCAGCCGGGTCGAGCGCACCCTCGTTCTGAATGATCGACTCCGCCACACCGGCCGGCACGTAGCGGCCGAAGAGCTGGGCGATTGCTGTCATCTGGTGTTCCGCCGCCAGTTGGCTTCGGACGGTCTGCCGGGCACGATGCATGACGATGGCGATCAGAACAGCCACCACCAGAAAGATAATGGCTTCTTGAAACCGGCTGCCCCAGGGCGCGAAATCAGGACTCAGGAATACGCCGAGAAACTGCT